>JAUNIU010000004.1:0-3516 GCA_030523265.1 Eubacteriales bacterium
GGATTTGGAAACCTGCTGTAGCAATACAGTAAGGCGCTAAGTTCTTAGCCTACAATGTCGCATTGCCGGATGACTACTGTTCCCTGCTTTCCACCATGCGAAGCAGGGAGATTTCCAGTATCATCATTATCCAGAACTTTGCACAGCTTAAAGCATTGTTCAAGGATACTTGGGAAACGATCCCCGGCAACTGCGATACGTTTATCTATCTTGGCGGTAATGAACAGAGTACCCATAAGTATGTGTCGGAGCTTCTTGGAAAAGGAACGATTGACAAGAAATCCAGCGGAGAAACCAAAGGCAGGCAGGGCAGCTCCAGCCGGAACTATGATGTACTTGGAAGGGAACTGTTTACCCCGGATGAGGTAAGAAAGCTGGATAACAAGAAATGCCTCATCTTTATCCGTGGATTCGATCCGATTATGGATAACAAGTATATTCCGTTTGCACACCCTGCTTTTTCACAGACCGCAGACGGAAAAGGTAAGCCTTATGTCCATGTCCCTTACAGTCAGGGAAGTGTCAAAGAACAGCCATACAGGATACTGTCACCCAAAGCATTAGCCTATTATGAGGGCTTGAAGGAAAAGGGGGAAAATGTCTACATTGACTCTCTGACCTATGAGGAGTTTGGTGTGCTGACAGAGCTTGATATGCGAAAGCGGTTTTTGAGCCTTGATGAAAAGGAGCAGAGGGAGAAGCTTAACAAAGAGCAGGAAAATGAATTACAGTATGCACCGGAGGAGGAAGATACTAAAGAAACCGGAGAGGAAGCAAAGCCTACCGGTTCCGGTGGGGCAGGCACATCCAAACGCAAGATTGCCGGAGAAGATACCATTATGAACCGTATGGCTCAGTGGCAGTATTCCAAAGAGCAGAAAGAGGAGCTTCATAAGATGATGGCTCTTGGTATGACAAAGAAAGAAATCCTTGCGGTATTCTATCCGGAAACGGATGTAGCAAAAATGAGGGAAATCAGACGCACCTACCGGGCAGTCAAAAACAGACAGGGATAAATTTTTCAGGCTGGAAACAGTCTGATTTTTTTATGCCTGAAAGGGGGGGGGGTTAGGCACAAACGCACCGGGGAAAGCCCGGTTTACCATTGCTGCGGGAATATCCCGTGTTCATAGATAACAGAAATTAAACAAAGAAAAGGAGAACAGATCTTATGCGTAAAAATGAAGCAGTTACAACCAATCAGAAGGAAACAAAAGGATTGTCCAGATTAAAGAGAACAGCCGCCGCTGTCTGCGGTGCCGGTTATATGGCATTAAATGCCATGCCTATGACAGTCTTTGCAGCAGGCGGAGACACCAGTGCCATTACACAGCCGCTTGACAACTTAAAAACCCTTGTCATTGCCATTATCGGTGCAGTGGGGGTCATCATCCTTGCCAAAAATGTCATGGAGTTTGCACAGGCATACCAGCAGCAGGATTCTTCCACAATGAACTCTGCCTTAAAGGGGATTGTTGCCGGAGTCATGATGGCAGGTATTTCCACAGTTCTTACCTTCCTTGGATTTTAAGAAGCATGAAGTCTTTATTACGGAGGGCGGCAGAAACTGTCCGTCCTCTCATGGAAGGAAAGAGGTGAACGATAAGTGGATATTTTCAAGCTAGGGGATAAGATACTTGCTCTTTTGGAGATGGTATTCGGTTTTTGGAATAATCAAGTTAGCCTTGTTTTTTCCATGTTAGGACAGTCCCCAGTAAATTTTAAAGGAGGCGGTCCGTGGCAGGTTGTGGAGAGTATTGAACCAATATTTGTTGGTGTTGGTTCTTCTCTTGTGGTTTTGTTCTTTGTCATCGGGTTCTGCTCGGAAAGTGTGGATGTCAGAGAGGAGATGCGTTTTGAAGTCATCCTGCGTATGCTGATCCGTCTTGGTCTTGCCGAGTGGTTTGTGGCAAACAATGTCACGATAATGAAAGCATTTTTCACAACGATAGGAAACCTTGTCAACGCCTTGTCAGCGGGGCAGTACACGACACTTGCCATTGACAGCACCCAGGCAGACATTATTAAGAATTTAGGGTTCGGAGAGAGTCTGATTATGCTGATACTGGCGGCACTTCTAAGTATCATCATCATCATCTGCGGTTTCTTTATGATATACACCGTATATTTCCGTTTCCTGAAACTAATGATCATTGTGCCTATCGGCTCCATTGCCTTTTCCACAATGGCGGGAAACAGGAATGTGGCTCACACGGCAAGCTCTTATACAAAGTATTTTCTGTCGGTGGTGTTTGAGGCGGTCACGATGGCGCTTGCCATTGTTATCTGCAATGCTTTTATCAATGCAGGTTTACCGTCATTTACCGGAAACTATGAGGATTGGGCGCAAACCCTAATTTATTTGTGTGAGATGACCTTTACCATAGCACTTACGGTAGGAAGCGTAAAAGGAGCGCAGTCACTCACCAACAAGGCACTTGGACTATAAGGAGGAAAAGTAGATGCAGAAAGAAACACTTGAAACACAAAACCGCCTGATTTATCACTCTGAGTATGGAGGGGATTCGGAAATTCAGCTTGAAGTCCAGCAGTATGCGAACAATGGCAGAATTGCAATCTTCATGTTAACCAATGAGGAGGGATACCCGGAACATTACGGAAGTCTGACCGTAAACATTGATGCACCGGCACCGGCTTACTGTGGATATCTGGATACCAACAATCTTTCCAATGCGGAAAAGTTTGTGACGGAGAATGGTTTGGGTGAATTTACGGGGCTTACAGGCAGAAGCGGTTTTTGTGTATTTCCCCTTTATCTGTTCAATGCCGAGAAGCTCAGGGAGTTATGTCCTGAACAGATGGCAGCTTATGAGCATAGCATCGGGACGGATGCAAAAAAGCCGGAAAAAGAAAAAAGCAGATAGGAGGCAGAAACAGTGGTAATCGAGATTAACAAGGACATTGACCGCTACAAGGAGTCGGTGGTCATGGGACTTACCGCAAAACAGCTTATCTTTTCCGTGGCTTCGGTGGTGGCGGGAGGAAGCATTGTACTTCTTCTGTACCGCTATATCGGATTAACGCCCAGCGTATATGTGGCAATCCCGGTGGTGGCACCGATTGCACTTGGAGGGTTTTACAGCTTTAACGGTATGAGCTTTTATGAAGTCATGGGAAGAAAGATGCGTATGCTCTTTGCAAATCATCCGCTGACCTATGTTTCAACGGAAGGAGAGGCAGTCATAAAAGAGTGCCAGCAGGAGGAAGCGGCAAAAACTGTGGCAGAGAAAAAGAAAAAGGGAGGTAAAGCTCCCCAGACAAAAGGAAATCAGGGGGAATTTGAAGCTATGAAGAAGAAAACAAAGAAAATGATGCTTGGTCTTGTGGCAGCACTTGTAGCTGCTGTTATCGGTGCGGTGATTTACAAGGCAAAACACTAAGAAGTAACAGAAGGTAAGTAACTACCGACCTTTCACGGTTGGACAGTTCTGGTTTTAGCGGCCGGGATTGTCCGGCTGCGGAAAGAGAGGTCAAATTGGGTTTATTTACAGACGG
>JAUNIU010000004.1:3616-35568 GCA_030523265.1 Eubacteriales bacterium
GCCGGGATTGTCCGGCTGCGGAAAGAGAGGTCAAATTGGGTTTATTTACAGACGGATTTAAGGAACTGAAAAAAGCAAGCGAACCGCTTTATAAGACTCCGAAATCCATACAGGAAACGATTGAAATTATGAAGGTGGCAGAGAACGGTATCTTTGAGGTGGCAAAGAACCGTTTTTCCAAGTGCTACCGTTTTCAGGATATTAACTATACAACCACCAACGAAGTCGAGCAGATTGACATTTTTGAGCGATACTGCAAGTTCTTAAATTCCCTTGATGTGAGTTTCAAGATCACGATTAACAACAAGAATAAGGACATGGAGCAGGTCAGGGACTATGTATTCTTGCAGGAAAAAGAGGACGGGTTTAACGGTTTCCGTAAAATCTACAATGACATCATGGAAAAGAAAATCCATGAGGGCAGACAGGGGATTGAACAGGAGCGTTATTTAACCATTACCATTGAACGCAAGAACTTTGAGGAGGCAAAGGCACAGTTTGCAACTATTGAAGCCTCCATTCACAAGGCATTCAATGAACTTGGTGCAGACATCGTGCCACTTTCCGGTAACGAGAGAATTAAGGTGTTATATGACTACTATCACCTTGGAGATGAGGGCAGCTTTGACTTTGACATCAGGGAAGCTAAAAAGGTAGAGGCAGATTTCCGCAATGATTTGTGCAACGGAATGATACAGTTCTACCCGGATTATTTTAAGGACGAGAAGAAATATTGCAGGGCATTATTTATCAAAAAATACCCTTCCAGTCTTTCAGACCGTTTCTTAAATGAAATCACTTCCCTTCCGGTTCATTCCATTACCAGCATTGATGTTGTACCGATTCCGAAGGACATGACAACAAAAATCCTTCAGAAGAAATACCTCGGTATTGAGTCGGACATTATCAAGCAGCAGAGGGTAAGAAATAAGAACAATGATTTTTCTTCCGAAATCTCCTATAACAAGCGAATTGAGAAAAAAGAGATTGAGGAAATCATGGATGATGTGCGTGAGAATGATCAGTGTCTTTACTATGTGGCAGTCACAATTATTCTCATGGCAGACTCAAAGGAAGAATTGGACAGCATGACCGAAACGGTGGAAACCATCGGCAAGCGAAATTCCGTTACCATTGAGGAACATTATCTGAAACAGAGAGAGGCATTAAATACAGCACTTCCTATCGGTGTCAGACAGGTGGAAACCATGCGTACCATGCTGACACAGAGCCTTGCTGTTTTGATGCCTTTTAACGTGCAGGAATTAAATGATGGAAGCGGGTGCTATTACGGCATCAATCAGGTATCGAAGAATATCAATATTGGAAACCGCAAAAAGCTCATCAATGGAAACGGATTCGTGTTCGGTGTTCCGGGTTCCGGTAAGTCCTTCTTCTGCAAGATGGAAATGGGAAATGTCTTTTTGGGAACGGATGACGAGATTATCGTTATCGATCCGATGAACGAGTATTTTGACATTGCCCATACCTACGGAGGAACGGTAGTCAATATGTCTACCTACACGGACAACTATGTGAATCCTCTGGATATGGATGTCTGGAGTCTTGATTTGAACGATAGCAAGGGCATGATCCGTGAGAAGGGAGAGTTTATGCTTGGTCTTTGCGAGCAGTGTATGGGTGAGAGCCTTAACTCCCGCCAGAAGTCCATTATTGACCGATGCGTGAGAAAGCTCTATATCGACATTGCCAGAAGCAGGGAGAAGTATGTGCCTGTCATGTCAGACTTTTATGAGATTTTAATGAACCAGCCAGAGGAGGAGGCAAAGGACATTGCACTTTCCTTAGAGCTTTTTGTCAATGGTTCTTTGAACATCTTTAATCATCAAACGAACGTTGACGTTGATAACCGTTTCACCGTTTACGGTATCCGCGACTTGGGTACGGAGCTTAGTCCCATCACAATGCTCGTTATGATGGAGAGTATCCAGAACCGTATCATTGCAAACGGAAAGCGTGGCGTGGCAACATGGCTGTATATTGATGAGTTCCATGTACTTCTCAATTCGGAGTATTCTGCGAAATATTTGCAGCAGCTCTGGAAAAAGGTTAGAAAGCAGGGCGGTCTTTGTACTGGCATCACGCAGAATGTCGTGGATCTGTTGCAGAACTACACAGCGACAACCATGCTTGCAAACTCCGAGTTTGTTGCCCTGTTAAAGCAGGCAAATACGGACAGTTCAAAAATGGCAGAGGTCATCGGTGTATCAGAAGCACAGCTCCGCTTCGTAACCAATACCCAGAGCGGTATGGGACTGATGAAGTGCGGAAATGTGGTTATTCCTTTTGACAACCAGATTGAAAAAGGAACAGACCTTTACAATCTCTACAACACAAATATCCATGAAAAAATTGCCTTAGAGAAAAGCAAAAATGCGGTTGACATTGGCTGATTCTCATGTTAGATTATAGGTAATGAAAAGCTTAAGTGCTTTTGCGGCGATAGAGAGGAGCTACCCGTCCCGACTTTGCGGGCAATAGAAATACAAAGGTCGTCTCTGCCTATGGAATTATCATAGGACTGCTCCCAGAATTGCAATTCAAAAAAGAAAAGTTAAGCCTGAGCCTAACAGCCCAGGCATTTTTCTTTTATGGAAACTGGACGATTCCATTTCCAACGATGAGGATAAGGATGGTTTTATGAAAGATACCCGCTTGTTGAAAATATTTAATGATACCAAAGATGTACTGTGCAAATATGATTATTATATTCATACTGCAAAACGAATACTGCATCTGACAAATACGGAACTGAAAATACCGCATTTGATGGGGCTTCAATATGTTGGCAGACCGAATCAGTATGCCGGGGATTTTGGTGTATATGCAGTAAAGAAGGGCAGAATTACACTGGAGTCATTAGAAAAGCTGGTTAAGAAGTATTATAAAACAAAAGAAAAGCAGGATAGAATGTTAAAGCTGATACATTTGAAACTGGATTATCTTTACCTTTTACCGGAAATGTTCTACTCTTATTCAAAGTTGTATCTTTTTGATATTAACCATAATCCTGATTCGGAATTTGACAGCGACTATCTTTTAATTCACAGAATGGAAGATAAGGTACTCCATCTGGGGATAGTCAAAGCACAGGGGAAAGAAAAGGGATTGTGCCATTGTAATTCTTTTATTACAACGTATGTTGCAGAAAGAGATTATGATATTCTGTATCGTGATCTGTCACATTCCTATGAAATTACTAAAATTGTCCGTGAGGATAAGATAACAAAACAGGCAGAGGTTATTTACCAGAGTGAACAGGCATCTCTTAGAGAAAAATCAGGTATCGAAAAAATGCTGTATGCAGTTGGAATAGAACCGGAAGAAAAGCTGGTAAGATATATTATGAAGCTGAATGTAAAATTTGGAGAATATCATACGCTGGATATGCTTTCGGATACAGAACAGCTTATGAAGAAATGCCGTGACAAACGGGATGAGGCTCTGGTAAAGGATTTTATCAGTTTGTGGAGGAAATGTACAGATGGCATATAAACAGGAGCTTTGAAAGGAAATGCCGGCTCGGAGAAGAAGAAATCCGCATGGCAAAGGAAATGGGGTTTAACCCCCAAAGCCTGATAAGGAATATCCCAAATAAAAAGGAAATGTGGAAGGCTCCGGTAAAAGACTGGATTCATGATATGTACGAAAAAAGGCAGAGAAAATCGGAGCAGAAAGCAAAGCGGAAAAGAGAGAATAAACAGTAAATCACAGCATCTAAGCCATTGGTTTAGGTGCTATTTTTTTGCTCTTTTTCAGGAAGAAGGTGAGGAAAATTGAACATCAAAAAGGTGGATGACAAGCCGATGGTCATTCATACCAAAGAAAAGACAAAGCTTCATGTAAAGACTGCCCCGGAGACAAAAATCAAGGCGGGAAATGTCCTGACCGTAGAGAGGACTCCGAAGTTTGCCGGGGCAGAGAGGGAAGCAAAGGCAGACAACATGGATAAAAGAATGTCTGCATTAAAGGTAAAGTCTGCCACAAAGGACAGTAAGGGAAAAGCGGATGCAGAAAAGCGTCTTTCCGATAAAAGAGGTCAGTCGGCTCAATCTTCCAGTGTAAAAAGTAAGTCCGTAAAAGAGGACATCAAAAAATTCATGCAGAAGGAAAACAGCAAATATGCACAGTTTGAGAAATCAAAGCAGGATAGGGAAAAAGCCATTGGAAAGAAAAATGGCAGTACAGTAAGCACGCTTGCTTCGGTAGGTGCAAAGACTTCCTTAGACCAGATGGAGGGTGGCAGTGAGGTTTATGAGTCCTATATGGTTGCAAGAAACTTATCCCGTCCGGTGGAAAGTGCCACAGATGCAGGCAGGAGACTTTACCGTACACAGGCAGCAAAGGCGAAAGAGAAGCGCATCAAGAAGGTGCAGGCTGGAAAGAAAATCAGTAAAAAGGCAGCAAAGGACAGTGCAGCAAAAGCGGCAAAGGAAACCGCAAAGGCAGCGGCAAAAGCAGCGGCAAAGGAAACCGCAAAGACCGCAGCAAAGGCGACTGTAGCAACGGCAGGGACAGCCGCCGGAACTGCAATCACGGGAGTAGGAGGCGTGCTGATCGGTGCGGCAGCCGGAGAAGCTGTGGGCATTGCAATGGATAAAAAGGATGTAAAAAACTCTACCAGAAACCGCATGATACAGCTCTTTGTTGCAAAACTCAGGCAGGAGGAAAATCAGGACAGCATTGGAAAAGCCTTAAAGGATATAGCGCTTATGCGTTTTTCCATGGCAGCAAAGTACATCATCCGGTATGTGGGGTTGTTTCTGCTTGCCCTGTTTGCTCTGGTGGCACTTGTGGCGCTTCCGATTATTGCTGTCATAGCGATTATCTATAATTCGCCCTTTGCCATTTTCTTTCCGTCCATATCATCGGGAGAAACCACGCAGGAGGTATTATCAGCCTATGTCGCAGAGTTTAACAGGGAGGTAAATGATGAACTGACGAACTATTCCGGTTATGATACCAGCGAAAAGATTTATGTGGATTTTGAGGGAGCGGGAGAGCCGGATAATTACTGTGATATTCTGGCGGTCTATATGGTGAAGTATGGAAATGGTGATACTGCTACGGATATGACGGATAAGGCAAAGGAAAACTTAAAATCCGTTTTTGATGATATGTGCAGCTACACCATTACAAGCCGGACAGATACCTCGACAGATGAGGAAGGAAATACCACATCCACTACCGTCAAGGAAGTCAATGTAAAGCTAAAGACCTACCATGACATGATTTCGGAGTATGGCTTTGATGAAGAAGAACAGGAAATGCTTGCAGAACTGATGAAACCGGAAAATCTGGCGATGATGGGTTATATAGGCGGTGGCGGAGATCCCGGCGAGACATTAAGCCCGGAACAGTATCAGGCGATTGTGGATGCAGTTTCCGATGCAAACGGAAAAAAGGTCGTGGAATATGCCTTGTCAAAGGTAGGATACCCGTACAGTCAGGATTTGAGGGACAGCGGTACACACTTTGATTGTAGCTCCCTTGCCTATTACGCATGGCAGAATGCCGGGGTAAACATTATGTATGAAGGTGCAAATACCGCAGCGGCAGAGGGCAAGTTCTGCTATGACCATAATTATCTGGTGAATTACGAAGAAATGCAGCCGGGGGATTTAATCTTTTACAGTTACAGTAAGAATGGAAGATTTTTCAACATTACCCATGTGGCAATCTATGTGGGTAACGGTATGGTGGTGGAAGCCGCCAACGAGCGGATCGGTGTTGTGTACCGACCTGTGCAGAGCAGATCTTCAATTGTATTTATCGGCAGACCGAGATAGGCGGTGGAAAGAATGACAAAAAAAGAAACACCGGATTATGAAGCAGAGCTTATCCGGGAGTACGAACATTGGGAATATATGAAAGAGTATGGCGGAAGCGATCCTTTTTATGATGATGCGGGGAACATGAACCTGACTCGCAACCACATCATTCATGCAAAGAAGCAGTTAGAGGAGTTGTATGGAGGGGACATGAGTAAATACCCGGAGATTTATTTCAGGGAGCTTCCTCCGGTTACGGAAAATGGGTATATGGCACAAGCCGCCCAAATCCGTGACCGGGCGGCGGAAGTGCTTGACACCTATCTTTCGGACGCAAATTTCCAGTTCCTTTTATGCAACAGGAAAATGCTTGGAAAGAAGGAAGCAGAGCAAATCAGCATTGACAACGTACTCGGATATGCCAGTGGGCTTGCAGGAGCTTTAAAAGAAGATGACCTGATTACCATGCGCAGGCACACGAAAAACCCGGATGGATACCGGGAGTCCTTCGCCCAGTGTGCAGAGCGTGTAAAACAGATATTAACTGAAAAGAGAAAAGATGCGTCCGGGCAGATACAAAACGGTCAGATGACATTATTCCAGATAGGACTAGAGACAGGGCAGTGCCGATAGGTGCTGCCCTTTTTGGAGGTAGAAATGAAAGTTACAGAGATTATTTTAGTATCGGAAAACTGGAAAGGGACAGAAACCAATTTCCTTATGACGGTAGCTGACTATCTGAAGTATGTGGATATGGATACTTTTGACAGCCGGAAAGAGGTTGCAGATTCCATGATAGAACTTGGAAGGACTTTGGGAAAGGAAAATGACTGGAGCGAACTGTATTTTGCAGGCAATAAATCGGTTGCTGCAAGATTCTGTGTGGATGACAGACAGCTTATGAAGTTTTTGAAGGGCTTTTATAACAGTACGGATCAGGAGGCTGTATTTGATGAAAAACGATGCTCCGGGGAATGTCTGAATAAGCTGGCAGAGCTTGGTATGGATGCCAGAGGAAAAGCAAGTATTGACAGTCTTTCTTATACAAGGCTGGATACGGTCTTTGAACAGGGGCAGACGCTCCGTAATTTCAACGGTCACGATTATCGTGTCATGGAAAAGCTGTCAGAAAAGAACCTGCTGTTAATGGACACCATGACAGGCAGCTTTGTGGTGGCACAGGGAACCGATTTATTTGCAAGGCATCCCCGTGGAACAGAACCCACAGAGGAAAACAGCCTGATTGCGATTGAATGGGGGCATGGACTGTATTTAAGCAGTACACCTTCTGCCATTGATTTTCACCATATCAGGCAACAGTACGGGACAGAAAGGAAGATAGAGGACATCTATCAGTACCGGGAGATGCTTCAGGACAGATTCTGTCTGTATTCTAACTTGGAAATGGATGAGCGCATGAGTAGTAAAGCAAGAGAAGCAATCATGATGGCAAACTTTGAAGAATTTGGTACAAGCGATTTGGAGCATTTCAGAAAAGGACTGAACGCAGGTCTTTATGATAAGGGCTTTGCAGAAATCGGAGAAATAAAACCGGAAAAATCAAGATAAGACAGGGAGAAAAAAAGATTGGAAAAACAGATAACAGGAAAAGAAATCAGAAAAGATATGGAGTATCTGGTTAAGCTGCTTCATAAGGAGTGGGAACGCAGCGGAAAGACAAAGGCACAGGTAACAGTCAGCCTTTCTGATGCGGTGGAAATAGAAAAGCGCATGGCAGATGTAATTCAGGATAAGCAGAAACAGCTTGAAAATGAGGAGCTGACCTTTCAGCAGAGCATGGAACTTTCAAAGCAGAACTTTGTGCTGCTTCGTCTGGTAAAAAAGGTGAAAAAGGCGGAGGAGAAAACCGTAAAGAAAGCGGTTGATACAGAGTTTTTCGTGGAGCTTGACAAGGAAGAATACAAGCTCTTTGCAAAAATCGTAGGAACACAGGAGGGATAGGATTGGGGAAAAAGTACTATGTGATTTATGCTGATCCGCCCTGGCACTACAAGGTCTATTCCAAAAAGGGCGAGGGCAGAAGTGCAGAGAACCATTATCATACAATGGAAATCGAAGATATACGGTCATTACCGGTAGGAAACATTGCCGCTGATGACTGTATTCTTTTTTTGTGGGTAACGTTTCCCTGCCTGTTAGAAGGAATTTCCGTCATGGAAAGCTGGGGCTTTACCTATAAGACCTGTGGTTTTAACTGGGTGAAACGAAACAAAAAGTCGGACAGCTTCTTTCTTGGACTTGGTTTCTGGACACGTTCCAACTCGGAAATCTGTATCCTCGGCACAAAAGGCAGACCAAAGCGTGTGTCAAAGGCGGTGCCGCAGGTATGCGATGCAAGGATTATGGAACACAGCAAGAAACCGGATGAAATCAGGGACAGGATAGTGGAGCTGTGCGGCGATGTCCCCCGTATTGAATTATTCGCAAGAGAGCGATATGAAGGCTGGGACTGCCTTGGAGATGCCATTGACGGAAAAGATATAAGAGAAGCAATACTGGAGGTGTAGAACATGGGAGTAGCTTATAAGGTCAGCCAGATATACGATGCCGGAATGAAGCAGGTGGTTTCCAGCGAAATGGACTGGAAAAGCGTTTGCAGGCTGACAGGCAGACTCTACCGATATGAGTTTGACAATATCCTGATGATTTATTTGCAGCGTCCGAATGCAACCTTAGTGGCAGACTATGACACATGGAAAGATCCCCGTGTGGGAAGGTATGTCAAGAGAGGAAGCAGAGGAATCGCCATTTTTCCGTCAAGGACATTAAAGCCCCACATGAGATATGTGTTCGATATAAGCGATACCGGGGGCAGGGAAACCCGCCTGACATGGGAGCTTGACGAGGAAAAGAGACAAGCCTATGCAGCATATCTTGGCTGTGAAAATGCAGGCGAAAAAGAAGCAGCATTAAATTTCTTAAAGGACTTTACAGAAAACCGAATCGGAGTCATAATGGACTCAGAGTTCGGGGAGAGAATAACCGAGCTTGTCCATTTGGCAGGAACGAAACGAATATTGGTAGATGATGAAACGCAAGAGATTACGGCAGAGGAAGCGTTAAAAAGAAGTGTGGTGTATGCGGTATTTACACGATGCGGCTTTGACCTTTCCCCTGAAAAACAAGATTTTTCTTTCATTACCGCATTTACATCGGAAGAAGAAGTCTACCGTTTAGGATCACTTGTAAGCGATATATCCTGTAAAGTGCTAAGAAGTATTGCAAAGGAACTGACACAAACGGAAAGGAGTATTGCTTATGGCAGAGATGTTAACGTATCACGAGGGAGCGGACGGGATGCTTTATCCCAACCTGACATTACCGGAGGAGAAAGTGACCTTAACGAACCTCGGCAGGTTCGCAGTGAGGGCGGCACAGTATCTGGAGGAGAATCACAGGGAGAGATACCTGACGCTGGTGAGATTCGGGAAACTGGCAGAGAAGATGCAGGAAGTGGAGGAGGAAGCCTATCAGATGATGGAAGTTCTGGAGAACGATTATCTGAAAAAGAACCCACCGAAGAATCCGGAGTCCACGATGGAGATGTGGCAGCTCAGAGAGCAGGCGAAGATGCAGGCGGAGGAAATCGTGATGAAGGAAATCGTTCTGAAATTCCATTAGAGGAAAAAGAACGTAAAGAACAGTTAAACAGTGAAATCAGCCGGGAGCTTGAGGAATTGGAAGCACTCGGCAGTACGGAAAAAGGAAGCTATGAACAGGCTTCCTTTTCTTTTGCCCAAAATGGCGAGGTTTCGATACCGGAAAAGTACACTTATACAAAGCCTAAAACAGAGCTTGTTGTTCCCCACGATTATATCCGGCAGGTGCTTTTAAAAGGCAGCGGTTTTTCCCATGGAAAACGCAGGATTTATCATATCTTTGAAACGGTGTTCGATTCGGGAGAGCGTGTAAAACGGATCAAAAAGGAATATGGTCAGGGCGGTGCAGGCTGGCCCGTAGACGGGTACGGACTGCATGGCTATGACACCTATCACGGAAAAGGGATTCGTTTCCAGTGGAGAGATGAGGAAGGCGAAAAAGACGGATATTTGAATTGGAACGCTGTGGAGCGGGAGTTAAGTGTCCTGATTATGACAGGGGAATACTACCAGCCGCCGAAAGACTATGTGACGGTGAAGCAGACCGAAGATGAAGCGGCAAAGCAGGAGGAGTCACTGTGGCAGGAAGCATTAAAAGCATACTTTAATGAGGAAATACAGTACATTTCCGTGAAAACCCTTTTGTATGACATTTTTACCACCAACTTTTCCATAGAAGAAAAGGCAGAGTTTCTGGCTACGGTTTATGGGGAGGAAAGAGAAGATTTTTCCATGTCCGATACGGTTGGTGGTCCTTATGGGGAGAGCCGCATCACAAGGGATAAAGAGGGCGTTACCGTTTCTTTCGCAAAGCCGGATGGTACAAGGGGAGAACACCGGGAAGATTACCGTTACTGTGCGTCATTGATCCTTCACATAATAGAGGAGGACGATTATCTGTCGGCAGAGGTATTTGACAAGTTCAATCAGAGTCCCCAGTCCTTTGCTGCAATGCCTTGGTTTATGGATATATACCATGAATACAAGGAGCGTATGCGGCAGGAGCCGAACTTTGAAGCGATTGAGATTGAGGAGCCAAAGCAGAGTGAAGCAGAGTCGCAGGTACAGCAGACAGAACCCATAGAGAAGGTAGAGGGGGAAGTCATAGACCAGAGCGGAAATATCATAAAGCCTGCGGTTTTCAATGCTTCATATCCCAAAGCCTTAGAGCAGGTGGAGGCAATGGAGGAGGAGCTTAGGGAAGCAGTCGAGATTTATGTGCAGGACTGTTCTTCCATGAAACCGTTTCAGCCATTTTTACAGATGGTGCATGAAAGCACTCTGCCAAAGTCGGATAAGCTCTATTTCCTAAACCATATCGTCAATCATTATGCGGGCGAAGGGGAGGACAGGACTGCCTATCACAACAATGCCTATGGGCTGATTGAGTATATCTCAAACCCGGACAGCTTTCTGGTGGATTACAAGAACCAAAACGGGGAACGTAAGGGGACAAACGTCACCTATGAACAGCTTTACAGCGTGATGGAATATCTTGTGAGGGCAGGACTGTTTACGGATAAGGCTCGTATGGAAAAGTATGAGAAAGACTTTGCCGGAATGCCCTATGAAAAGAAGTCTGCTCTGGAAAAGCAGTTTGAGGATAAACTGCAAATCCAAGACAGTAGGAAGAAAGCTGAAAACTTCCGATTTGAAGCAACCGAGCTTCCAAAAGCCGGGCAGAAAACAAGGTATCAGTGGAATGTGGAAGCCATCCGCCTGATGAAGCAGATTGAAATGGAGGGGCAGGCAGCCACAACTGAGGAGCAGAAAATACTTGCAAGGTATGTGGGCTGGGGCGGTATTCCACAAGCCTTTGATGAAAGAAATGAGAACTGGAAAAAGGAATATGAGGAACTAAAGAGCCTTTTGACAGACAGCGAATATACAGATGCAAGGGAGTCTGTTACCACAGCCTTTTACACTTCGCCGGAAATCATTGAGGCAATCTATCAGGGCTTATCACAGTTTGGTTTCAAGCAGGGAACCGTCCTTGAACCTTCCGCCGGTGTCGGTCACTTCTTCGGGGCAATGCCGGAGGAAATGAGAGGAAGCAGGCTCTACGGAGTGGAGAAGGATTCCGTTTCCGGAAGAATAGCGAAGCTTTTGTATCCGGATGCTAAAATCAAGGTCAGCGGCTTTGAGGAAACACAGTTCCCGGATAACTTCTTTGATGTGGCAGTGGGCAATATCCCCTTTGGGGACTTCAAGCTCTATGATAAGAAGTACGCAAAGCACAACTTCCGTATCCATGACTATTTCTTTGCAAAGGCTCTGGATAAGGTCAGACCGGGCGGTATTGTTGCCTTTGTCACAAGCAAGGGAACACTGGATAAAGCGAATCCGGGTGTCCGCAAATATCTGGCGGAGCGGGCAGAGCTTATCGGAGCGGTAAGACTTCCGAATACAGCCTTTAAAGACAGCGCCGGAACGGATGTAACCAGTGACATTATCTTCTTACAAAAGAGGGAGAACAAAATCGTTACAGAGCCGGACTGGGTGCATCTTGGCAGGACTGAGGACGGTATCGCAGTCAACTCCTACTTTGTGGAACACCCGGAAATGATGCTTGGCAGGATGGAATATGACTCCAGAATGTTCGGTAACGAAAGCAAATACACAAGCTGTATCAACCATGAGGAAAACTTTGATTTAAAGTCGGCACTTTCGCAGGCAGTAGGAAGCGTGAAAGGGCAGATCACCGATGTCATGGAACTTGTGGATGCAGAGGAACCTGTCCGGGATATTATGGATGCCGATCCGGATGTGAAAAACTACACCTATACATTTGTGTACGGAAAACTCTATTACCGGGAAAACTCCAAAATGTATTTAAAGGAGGTGTCCGCAGCTATGGAGGAGCGTATCCGATTGATGGATGAAATCCGTACCGTCACAAGGCAGCTCATTTTTATTCAGACGGAAGGGTGCAGCGATGAGGAACTTAGGTTCCAGCAGAAGCTCTTAAATGAGAAGTATGATGCCTATGTAAAGAAGTTCGGGTTTATCACAGGCAGGGGAAGCCGGCAGGCATTTCAGGACGATGCGGATTATCCGCTTTTATGTTCCTTAGAGGTGGTGGACGAGGACGGAAATGTAAGAAAGGCAGATATGTTCCACAAGCAGACCATCCGAGCGAAAAATCAGGTAGACCGGGTGGAAACAGCATCGGAAGCATTAAATGTCTCCGTCAGCGAGTTCGGTACAGTCAATATTCCGTTTATGCTCAGTATCTATGAGCCGGATGTGGAAAAAGCCTTAAAGGAGATGCCGGAGGGAAGCACTCTTTCTTCGGATGCAGAGGCAGAGCTAAAGAGAGGACTTCTTATAGAAGAACTGGCGGGGTTAATTTATCTTGATCCAACCGAGTACAATGAGAACAACCTAAATGCAGGGTGGAAAACAGCAGATGAGTACCTGTCCGGCAATGTCCGTGACAAGTTGCGTATTGCGAAAGCCTATGCAGAGGAAAACGGGGAGCTGTTTGCTGCCAATGTGCAGGCACTTACACAGGTACAGCCCAAAGACCTTGACGCTTCGGAAATCGAGGTGCGTATCGGAACAACGTGGATAGAGCCGGAGGACTACGAGCAGTTTATCTATGAACTGCTTGGCACGCCACGAAGAGCGCAGGCAGTTAAAGCTGCATATTACAATTCCGGGATTCAGATCAAGTACAACACTTACGGGCAGAACTGGTTTATTGAGAACAAGGCTTTGGATAAAAGGTCGATTGCGGCAACAAAAACCTACGGTACAAGCCGCATAGATGCCTATTCCATCATGGAGGAAACCTTAAACCTAAGAACCGTTACCATCCGTGACAGGATTGATGACGGGGACGGGAAGTACCACTATGAAGTGAACAAAAAGGAAACCATGCTGGCGAGGGAGAAGCAGAACCAGATAAAAGAAGCATTCAAGGCGTGGATATTCAAGGATCAGGAACGCAGACAGAAGTATGTGGACTATTATAACAATACCTTCAACTGTATCCGACTCAGAAGCTATGACGGTTCCTTTTTACAGTTTCCGGGCATGAACCCGGAAATTAAGCTGAGAGAGCATCAGAAAAATGCGGTTGCCCGTATCCTACTTGGCGGAAACACACTGCTTGCCCATGTGGTAGGTGCAGGAAAGACTTATACCATGATGGCAGCCTGCATGGAGCAGAAAAGACTTGGACTATCCAACAAAAATGTCATTGTGGTGCCTAAATCCTTAATCGGTCAGACCGCAGGGGAGTTTATGAGACTGTATCCCTCTGCCAATATTCTTGTGGCAACGGAGCGTGACTTTGAAAAGAGCAGAAGAAAGCAGTTCGTGTCAAGAATTGCAACAGGAGATTACGACTGTATCATCATGTCGCATTCCCAGTTTGAGAAAATCCCTATATCCAAAGAACGCAAGGAGCGGATGTTAAACGACCAGATACAGGAAATCTCCTATGCCATTGAGGAAATCAAGGCAGAAAAGGGAGAACAGTGGACGGTCAAGCAGATGGAGGGAGAAAAGAAGAAGTTAGAGCAGCAGCTAAAGGCACTGTCGGATGAAACAAGGAAAGATGACCTGATTTGTTTCGAGGAGCTGGGTATTGACTCCATTATGGTAGATGAAGCGCACCATTTTAAGAATCTTGCCATATTTTCAAAGATGAACAATGTGTCCGGTATCTCAAACTCCGGTTCACAGAAGGCAATGGATATGTATTTAAAATGCCAGTACCTTTCCGAGATAAACGATGGCAGGGGTATCGTCTTTGCAACGGGAACGCCTGTCAGCAATACCATGTGTGAGCTGTATGTCATGCAGCTTTATCTTCAGAAGCAGGCGTTGGAGCGTATGAACATCCACCATTTCGACTCATGGGCAACCAACTTCGGAGAAGTGACAACAGCCTTAGAGCTTACGGTGGAGGGAAGCGGTTTCCGTTTCAAGAGCCGCTTTAACAAGTTTACGAACCTGCCGGAGCTTATGACTATTTTCCGGGAGGTTGCGGATGTGCAGACCTCCGATATGTTAAAGCTGCCTGTGCCGGGGCTTCGCACCGGAAACTATATCATTGTGGACAGTGAGCCGGACTGGTATATCAAGCAGGTCATGGAGAAATTTGTAAAACGTGCCGAGGCAATCCGGGCAGGCGGTGTCGATCCGTCTGTGGATAACTTTTTAAAAATCACAAATGAGGCAAGGTTACTTGGAACCGATGCAAGGTTATTACAGCCGGACGCACCAAACAACCCGGAGAGCAAACTGAATAAGGTGGTCGAGAACGTGGCAGCCGAATATTTCCAGAACAATCAGAATGGAAAAATCGGCTGCCAGCTTGTTTTTTCGGACATCGGAACTCCAAAAGCCACTTGGAACGAGGACTGGGAGGAACTCTTTAAGCAGGGAGCAAGAACTTTTGATGTGTATAACTACATCAAGACGGAGCTTGTGAAAAAGGGGATTCCGGCAGAGGAGATTGCCTTTATCCATGACGCAAAGACGGACGCACAGAGAGATACACTATTTAAGGAAATGCGGACGGGTAAGAAGAAAATCATGATTGGCTCCACCGACCAGTGCGGAACCGGTGTCAACGTGCAAAAGCATCTGGTGGCAATGCACCATATCGACTGTCCTTGGAAACCGTCCTGCATCGAACAGCGTGAGGGGCGTGGTATCCGACAGGGCAACGAGAATGATGAGATTGCCGTTTACCGCTATGTTACCAAAGGAACCTTTGATGCGTACTCCTGGAGTCTGGTGGAAAACAAGCAGCGTTTCATCAGTCAGGTCATGACAAGCAAATCCGTATCTCGTACCTGCGAGGACATTGACGAAGCAACCCTGTCCTATGCGGAGATTAAGGCGGTTGCCACCGGAAACCCGCTGATCAAGGAGAAGATGCAGCTTGAAAATGACGTGCAGCGGTTAAAGCTGTTAAAGAGTACCTATGACAGCCAGCGGTACACCTTAGAGGACAACATCACCATCCGTTTCCCGAAGCTCATAAAAGCGGCACAGGAAAAGGCAGAGTGTGTCCGGCAGGATATGAAAAAGGTGGAGGAAGGCTTGCTTGCTGCACAGGAAACACAGGAATTTGCCATTACCATAGGGAATGCGAAATATACCGAGCGTGTAGACGGAGGAACGGTCATGCTGGAAGCAGTCAGCAGGTGCAAGAACGGGAAAACCTCACATCTGGGAGAATTTAAGGGCTTTGAGCTTTTAGTGGAAAAGAACTTTATCGGTGTGAATTACCTTGTGCTGCGGGGAAAGACCGATTACAAGACCGAGCTTTCCACAAGCCCGGTGGGGAATATGGTAAAGCTGGAAAATCTTCTTGGCGGAATGTCGGAGAACCTTGATTTTCTGACAGAAAAAATCCGCCAGTATGAAAGGGATTTGGAGCAGTCCAGACTGGATTATGAGAAACCTTTTGCACAGGAGGCAGAACTTACAGAGAAAATCGCAAGACTGAATGAGCTGAACGTGCAGTTGGATCTGGAGAACGGAAAGACAGAGGACATTGATCTTGCAGGACAGGAAAAAGAAGAAACAAGCAGGGTGGCAGAAGGTGATACCTACCATGTAAGGTCGCCCGGAAAAGAGGGAAGATGAAAAGAAAAATCATTGCAGGGATATTGATTATTATGGGGCTGGCAATCATGTCAGCCCCGCTTTACTGGAGATGGAGCGGCAACCGGAGAAATGAACAGATGGTACAGGAAATTGAACAGATCATAGAGCAGGAGACAGAAAATGAAGAAAAAGAAGATCATGGGCAGACGGCACCCGAAGCCGCCATTAGTGAAGAAGATGATGCCACACTTGCTAAAGCGGAAGTGATCGGACTTATTGAGATTGAGGCACTTGACATCAAGTATGCAGTGCTGGAGGGTGCCGGAAGCTATGAGCTGTCCTGCGGTATCGGGCATATCCCGGATACGGCAGGTATTGGAGAGACAGGAAACTGTGTTCTGGCAGGTCATAACGGGAGCAGACACGGAACCTATTTCACGAACCTGAAAACACTGAAAGAAGGGGATGTCATTAAACTGACGGATAAAAAGGGGAGCCGGTATTTCTATGAAGTAGAGAGCATGGAGGTAGTCGATCCCTATGATAATTCCGTCAAGAATCAGGGAGAGGGAAAGGTGCTGACACTTCTGACCTGTGAAAACAGCGGAACCATGCGGCTGACAGTAAGATGCAGCTTAAAGGAGGCGGTGGAATGACAATACCATGCAGACTGCACGAGGCAGAGGAAATCATAAGTGAGATGGATTTATGCCATGTGCCGGATGACATCATGGAGAGCGAGGAGGATTACCGGATTGTCATAAGCGGCTTTCGGGTGTATATCCCGGAGCTTGGCATCTGCATCCATGAAGGTGTGTTCTGTAACTATGATGAGGAGGAAAAGGAATATCTTCCCGACTTTTCCATAACCGTCATCATGGACGCAGACACAGAAATGAAGGAGGGCGAATGGCTCTACTACGAGCAGGACGGTTTTTTGATAACCTTAGCCAACTATTACAGTGGAAAATATACACTGTCGGTGTTATCAGAGCTGTCCTGCGTTATTTGTATTCCAAATGATGTGCCGGAAGAAGAATGAATATGTCTATGGCAGAGCCACAGACATTTCAGATAGGTAACCAATAAATCAAGTAACAGTCTGCAATGGCAGACAGAAAGAGAGGAATCTATGCAGTATTCAATCAAGTTAAACGCAGTAAACAACCCAGAGAAAAGTGTCAAGGCATTTGCTACTGTGACCTTTGGTGACTGTTTCAAGGTCACTAATATCGCTGTGGTGGAAGGAAAGGAAAACCAGCCTTTTGTCTCCATGCCTTCTTTTAAGTCAAAGGAGAGAACGGAGCATAACGAGCCTGTTTATAAGGATGTGTGCAATCCGATTACAAGCGAGTTCCGCAAGGAATTGTACGATGACATTCTTTCACTTTATGGGGAAATGGAGCAGTCCGGCAAGACAGAAGTCAGCAGGGTGGCAGAGAATGCCGGGGAGCCGGAGTTTCGTGTGGCAGTTACACCATTTGAGAGGGAAGGCAGCAACATTCGTGGGCTTGCCCGCATCTACTTTGAGGACAGCTTTGTAGTAAGCAATGTCAGTATCATTCAGGGCAAGGAAAAGGAATTTGTGGCGATGCCTTCCTACATGGTAAAGCAGAACGGAAAAGAAGGAAAGAGCCAGTATCAGGATGTATGCTTTCCTGTCACAAAGGAATTTCGTGAGAAGTTATATGATGCCCTCATGGACTGCTTCAAGCAGGAAAAGGAAAAAGCCATGAATCAGGGCATGGAGCAGGCGGCAAGTCAAAGCTACGCAAGGGCAGAGAACAGACAGCCGGATAGGGAGTTGCCCTTTCGATAAGGAAGAAGAATAAGAAGCAGGCAGAAGGGGTGTGCCGGTCATGCCCCTTTTTGCCGGAAAGGAAAACAAAATGGATCAACAACAGAATATGGAACTGACAAAAGACCAGATTATACAGGAACTGATTGCCCTTTTAAACCAGAATCAGCAGAGGGAAGCGGCAAACAATGTGTTTGAAATGGCAGCCCTGATTGACGGTATGGAAAAGAGGCTGGAGTCCGTGACAGAGGAGCTTGTGACAGTCAAGGATCAGCTTTGTAAGATGGAAGAGCGAGAGGCGGAGAAAGGGCTGCAACAGTCACTTAAAAGGGCAGTAAATAAGCTGGAACAGGACTGCAAGGCTATGAAAGAAAAACTGTTTGAAGTCAAGACAGAGATCAAGGCAAAGGCAGGGGAGATTGTAACAGTGGCAAAGCAGAAAGGGAAAGCTGCCTTAAATAAAGTGGCAGAGTTTCTTGGGGTTAAGAAGAAATTAGAAAATATCCGCCAGAACGTGCAGAAATCCATAGCAGATGTGGATAAGAGCATTGAAAAGATAGACGCTTTCGGTACAGGCATGAGGGAAGCCGGACAGAAGATTGCCAACACGTTCCGTACATTTGCTGATAAACCTGAAAAGGAGTATGGGGAGAAGAAGTTCTCAAAGACAGAACTGTTAAAGAAACCTTTTCAAGCAAAGAGAAAGCTACTGTCCGGTATCTTAAACTGTGCAGATGCCGCCATAGAAAAGACCGAACAGCTTGCCATAGATGTGAAACAGTATCAGACGGATAAGGCAGAACGGGAGACAGTAGGTGTTGGCAATATGGAGACTGTAAATCCGGTTGAACTTGCAGTAGCGGCAGAGCCGGAGTTCCAGTATGGGGCAGAGGCTTTTGAGGCGCATCAGCAGGAAACAACAAAAGCGATGACAACGGATAGCGCAACAAAGAATGCACTTGTAAAAAGCGGAAAAAGCCGATAGGGAAAAGTCCTCTTGAATTGAACTATGGTTTGATTCAAGGGGACTTTTCATATATTTATTGGTCGTTTTCTGCAAAAAAGGGGCACTTTCTGCAAGGTATATTGTTTTTATAGCCCATACGTTTATACTTGATTTAAATGAGGGGTTACAGATTAAACGGTGTTTAGTATCTAAGGTTCTTTCAT
This sequence comes from Eubacteriales bacterium, assembly GCA_030523265.1. Taxonomy (GTDB): domain Bacteria; phylum Bacillota; class Clostridia; order Lachnospirales; family Lachnospiraceae; genus Butyribacter. The sequence continues at coordinate 22,567 of JAUNIU010000004.1, forward strand.
ATAAAAGTGGAGAAGTTTTTAAATCATATGAAATACAATAAGTTATTCTATAATATATAAAATATGTTAGGAAAGAAATTTTTTGATAATATATTTATAGGATAATCTGTATTTATTAAAATTTTATACGAGGAGGTTTTTGTATGTTTAAAAGAGTTAAGAAAGTTGTTGCGTTTGCATTAGCATTGACTATGTTAATGGGAATGGGAACAATGGCGTTTGCAGCAGAAAATGAAAGTGAACCAGTATGTGCCGAAGGATTAGTAGAATCAGTATCATTTACAGAAAATGCGGTATCTATTGAGTCATTAAATGGAAGATTTGCAATAAATCAAGTGACTGATGGACCGGCATTAGCTTCAGTAGCAGGAGATCAATATGAACCAAATAATTCATTTGCAACTGCTACATCAGGACTTATGGGGAGAAAGATTGCAGCTACACTTTATGAGGGAGATGTTGATTGGTATGAGCTCAATATTACGGATACATCTTTAGATTATGCATTTATTCTAATGAATATCCCTAACGGTTGTGATTACGATATGGTTGTTGTAAATAGTGACGGTGCAGGATATGCAAAATTTCAGGAGGGAACAACTGCTGAATCTTTTTACTTAACATTTAATGAAACAGGAACTTTTTATGTTGGAGTGCAAGCTTATTCTGGATACAGTACCTCTCCATATTGGCTTTATTATGGACCTGCGATACAAAATGGAAGTACTGGATGGCGTGATCCGGGGTTAAGCTACAATTTTGGAAATGTTCCTAGAGGAAGTTCGGTTAAGAGTGTTCCAGCACAAAATATTAATTTAACTAATGACAGCTCGATACCCGATGGAGCTGTATTATCCAAAATAAGAATCACAGATGATGGTACTAATCGTGAGTGGGCTGGTTTTTATAAGTATTTAAGCACTTCATCTGGGAATACTTTTTCACAGATTGGCAATCTTGAAGTAATGACAATTCCAGAAGATCAGTATTATGTTAAGCAGAATTGGTCGTTATGGGGTACGATACAGTATAGTCAATATTTTACTTGGCAACCTAGATATTTCATTGAATATAAGTTTGTAGTTGCTCCACAGACATTGTTTTATGTGAATTAAAACATATAATACTAGGATTTTTGTCGATAACGACAAAAATCCTAGTACATTTAAGTATAATTATTTCGGAGGGAAACATTATGTCGGTAAATGGTATTGATAATAATACTGGAATTAACTCGAATTATATGACGGGTAAAAAGAGAGTTTTAGATAAGAATTTTAATAATCAAATAGAAGATATAAACAGAGGAAGTACAGTGAATGAACTGTTGAGGTCTTTTTCAAATCCACAGACGGGGGAGAGTGTTGAGATACATCGTTCAGACATTTATTCGGATGATACGCCGATTTACATATTAAAGGGCAAGACCGCAGAGGGAGAAGAATTTGAAAGGAGGCACCATGCATGGATTATAGATCCCAGAAACTGCAGCTATGCTGAACTTATGATGCTTAATCAGGAAACGGGAAATACATCTTTAGGAGATAAGCAGAAGGCAGATATCCTGTTTGAAAAGACTGGAGCGAAAAATTATCTAGATAAGGCAGACTACAGTACAGCGATAAAGGATGTTATGGAGGAATATAAAAGTTCCGGAAATTGGGACGCTTACCTTGCTATGGACAAGTGGCAGCAAAGTCTTAATGACTACACATCCGTGCCGGTGTATTTTGACCGCAGCATTATGGGACAAAATACAATGGAACGAAATGGAGTGAAAGGTTCCTGCAGTTTTGCAACAGTCAGGACAGCAGAAGAAATACAAAAAGAAATTGATGATAGAGTTAAAGCGGCAGAGAAGAATGGACCAACTTTGCGGGAGGCATTAGCAAATGCTTTTCCAAATGCAGTAAATACTCTTTATAGTTTTGTGGGATCTTCTGTGGTTATGACATTTGATGAATATGTGAAAGCGATGGAAGAAATGTTAAGAAAATCCGAATATGAAAAAGTTTAAAAAATTGTTAAGTGTAATGTCACTTGGAGTATTATTGATTACAAATATAGGACGGTATCTGCAAAGGTAATTGAAGTTTAAATGAATTTTGCTGGTATTAAAGATACAATTAAGATAAAAATTCTGGAAAAGAATAATGAATGAAAACTGATAGAGGTAATAAGATAATGAGTTTAGGAATGGTAGGAACAAATTATGGAGCAGGTGTGAATTATAATAAGTACTCTGCTGCTAAAACAAAAGCCAAAAGTGATAAGACATTTGAAATGGGGAGTGCTACAAGAGAGGCAACTGGTAATGGTGATGGGAAAAACATTGGAGTAATGGCGATTGGTAATCAGGCATATCTGGCGCAATACTCAGAAAATTCTACTCTGGCAAACCCAATTGTTAAAGTTGGTGATTACGAAATAAGCGTTAATGATGTTGATCCTGAAAATGCAACAGAATTTGAAATGTTTGCACTGATGTCCCATTTAGACAAAACGGGTCAATCACGGAATGAGGGGATGAGTTCTTTTTCAAAGATGAGAACGTATTCACAACAGGCAGAACGTAATGGTTTTTGTAGTGGTATTGCTGATGCTAGTGAAGCATGGAACAGCAAACGAGATTGGACTAAAATTATTGAAAATGCAAAAAAAACATATTCACAATCATTAGTACCGGAAATATATGCGTTAACAAAAAAATGTGTCAGTTTATTAGATGTTATGCAAACGTGGATAGAAAATAGAAAATAGAAATATTTCTGAATATAATTTTTATCAGATACTTATTTGATAGAGGGGGTGGGTAAAAAACTAAAGTTTATTGGAAGGAGGGATATTTTGATTTTTAGAAAATAGTAACGGTAAATGTTGAAAGTTGATTTGTGGACAGATTTATGAAAGGATATTATTAGATGAAAAAAATAATTAAAAATTTAATGGGAATTGCTTTGGGATTAATTTTATCAGTAACTTGTGGTAGTACGATTGTACATGCTGCACCAGCTCCTTCATTGACATCTGTGTCTATTACGGATGTTACTGCTGACCAAAATGATAAAGTGTATATTGAGGTTACAGAAGTTGGAACCAGTAAAATGAGATTCGTGTATTGCAATAATCAACTATTAGAAGAAAACCTTAATGAAATGGTATCATTAGATTTTAATGGGGATAGAATTATTGATGGATACAGAAGGTATTTTTACACTGGTTATAGTGTTTCAGATCTCTATCCAGGTTTACAATTTAATGTTAGAGCCGAATTTACAAATGCTATGTATCCATGGGATACTAAATATGCAAATCAGGTGTTTACATTTAATTAAGTAATAGTTCGGCATGAAAATTTTACTTACATTAGTTGATGATAGTCAAAAGCTTTCAGGCGATTATGGAGAAATCTGTAGTCGCCTTATTTTTTGGTAAAGGCAAGCGGAGAATTTGACGTTTATTATGTGTCAAGGCAGAAAGGGTAATCTCTGACATCATGGAAGCATTTTAGATAAAGTAAAAACTATTTTTGACCGTTTTCTGCAATAAAAATTACATAAAGTGGACTAAAACCAGTCCATTTTCGATAGCTCTATTGAATACAATACTTTAAAAAGAACCGAAACGGGTTCAGAAGTGTGGTGATGATATGGAGCAGAAAATAAAGCAGGATGAAATATTTATCGGGCAGAACATCAGGCGTATCAGAAAAGAAAAAGGTATGCGGCAGACTGAAATGGTAGCATTGATGCAGTTAGAGAATGTCCCATTGACAAGGGAGGCGTTAGTGAAGATAGAAAGAGGAATACAGCACATACAGGCATCACAGCTTAGAGCGATCAGAAATGTATTGGGTACAACGTATGATGAATTGCTGAAATAAAAAAGACAGATCGGTGTGATTTGCCATTTTACTATCATATTTTACATATCTATCCGAATGATAGCAATTCTTTTATTGCTGCTGTAAATGAATTTGAAGAGGAAACGATTTCTTTCAGAGTACATTCATTACAGTCTGGTATTTGTGAAAGCATACTGATATTATGCTTTTTCCATAAGTAAGCAGCATTTTTACCCGGAAGAATCTCAAAAATGAATTTATCCTGCCAAGCGTTCAATACAAGCCCATTTTCTTTCAGAATAAAATAGGTCTGCATGGTAAGGATGTAATCTTTCTGGCATATAAGGTATAAGTCATTCGCCGTCATATGTTTAAAGTCATCTATGCATGATATGTTGTTGCGGAACAGCAGTGGGTATATTTTAGATGAAAACTGATACTTGCTAAAATATTCTTTGATAGACAGCATAGATCGTATTTCAATATTGTATTCCTGACAGATTTGTTCCAATTCTAAAATGGTTTTTTCTCCTAAGTTCCGAAAATGCAGAATATCTTCTTTGGAATAGGAGGAAAGCTGCGAAAGGTACATAACACCGTTCCGTATCAAGGCATTCTGCAATCGCTTCGACATGGGGACATCATAAATTGATATTTCGTTACTTGGCGGCAGCAGATAGCCTAAAGCGTTCAATTCATCAATCAGGGGTTCAATATTATAATTTTTTGGAAATTTATTTATAAGAGTAATATAGTTTTGTCCTGCAAGTTCCGAAACCATTGTCAACCTATGCTTTTTAAGGCAGATTTAGAGTTGGCAGAAATGTTTAAGTCTTGAATTTTCATGTCTATATCATGCTCCTTTATTCTTAGAGGTTGAAATGGAAACAAGCCTAGTATAACACTTTTCCTGAAAAAATAAAACAAGAATGGACTAAAACAGGTTCTAATTTGGCAATCTTGATTGTTCCATTTTGTGTTTGTGTCAATTTCTGCAATTTAGTTGACTAATGCGCTGAAGAAAAATAAAATAATAAGGGGATTTATGAAATTTTTTATATCATCTTTCCTTACTATGAATGTAGGGAAATGGTTAAGGAATTTAGTAAGCTGTGTCGAAATACAACACAGTGGAGTATAAAATATCAGGGACAAATTGTTATCAAATAGCAGGAAAGGAGGAGACAACACAGATGTTCAAAATTGCAATATGTGATGATGAAAGTCTTTTTACAGAAGAACTAAGAGAATTGCTCTCCGGCTATATGATGGAAAAAGGTCTTGATTTTGAAATAGATACATATAGTTCTGGGGAAGCACTGATAGAATTAGGAATTGAGGTAGTGCGGTATAATATTGTGTTTTTAGATATCAATATGGAGAAAGTTGATGGTATCAAGACGGCTGAGATGATCAGAAAAGTAAGCCGGGAAGTATTTATAGTATTTGTGACCGCATATGTGGATTATTCGTTGGAAGGATACCGATTAGATGTTGTAAGGTATTTGTTAAAGGGTAATGCAAATTTTCAGAGCAAAGTTAATGAGTGTATGGATGCCATTATTGATAAGATGAATTATTCCGTGGCAAAAATGAAATTCGACTTTAAGGAGGGCGGAAAAGAAATATCGCTGGAAAGATTATAGTATATTGAGAGCAAGTTGCATTTACTTGAGTTTCATGTTATGGAGGACACAGAAAAAGTTTATACCATGTATGAGACATTAAATGTGTTGGACGATATGCTTTCAGAAAATGGTTTTATCAGGACACACCAGAGTTATCTTGTTAATGCAAAACATATCAAGAATGTTGTGCGTTGTAAAGTGATATTATCAAATGGTGTTGAGTTATCCGTACCAAAAGTAAGATATACGGAAGTAAGGAAAAAGTTTATAGCGTGTCAGGGGGAGGTGTAGATGTTTGATATAATGCAGAATGTATTGTTGATATTTCTTGAAATAATATGTTGTAAGATTTTTTACGAAACCTTTGAAGAAATACGGTATAAAGGTTGGATCAATATAGTACAGTTTATATTGTTTCTTAGTAGCATGTGTTTACTTGCATATGGCTTTTCAAAATATTTTGCAATAAGACAGATTGCTGTTATTTTGATGTTTTCAGTATTTATGCTGTGGCATGTTAAAATTAGCCTGAAAAAATCTCTTATATTGGCTGTGCTGTATGATGCATTGTTGTTGGCAGTAGATTATCTGTTGTTTTCGATTGTTGAGTGGTTATTTCTAGGTAGTGAACTGTCAGAACAGCAGTATGAAATTGGTGGCATTTTGGCATATTTGTTAGGAAAGGTGATATTATTCTTCCTTGTTCTTCTTATAAGGAAGAAATTTGGAAAAAAGTCAGTGGAAATGATGGTGGATACAGAGTGGTTAAGGTTTTTGTTTTTTCCCGTTTTTACTATAGCAGTTATTTCTGTAATGTTATCTTCCTTTAAAGATGTGACGACGGTAGAAGAGGCTAATTTATTGGCTATTATTGCGTTTGGTATGGTAGGAATGAATATCGTTGTGTTTTATCTAATTAACGATATTGTGGAAAGAGAAATGAAGATGCATGAAAACAGGGTTTTTCAAATTCAGGCGAGAAATCAGTTAGAAATGTACAGATCTATTTCTGCAAACTTTGATAATCAAAAAAGAAAGACACATGAATATAAAAACCAGATTTCATGTATAGAATCCTTGTTGAATAAAAAACAATATTCCAAGTTAGAGGAATATGTAAAAAAGATTTATGGTTCTTTGAATAATGAACCGGATGCCATTAATAGCAATAATGTAATCGTAAATGCCATACTCAATACAAAGTATCAGGAGGCAGAAGCTAAGGGAATTGTTTTTGTATTCAGAGTAAATGATCTTTCAGAGCTGAAAATCAAAGATGAGGATGTGGTTACTATCCTTGCTAACCTTCTGAACAATGCTATTGAAGCGTGTGAGACATGTGAGGATAAAAAGGTAATTAAGTTCAAGTTTGTCAAAGAAGATGATATGATAATCATTGCGCTTAAAAATACATATAATTATGATGTTATATATGAGAATGGAGAGATAAAATCTACGAAAACATCAAGTTTGGATGAACATGGTGTAGGAATCAAGAATGTGATAAAAATTATTGAGAAATATGATGGCTCATACGTTATTGAAGATAAGAATAAGGAATTTTTCTTTTCAATTATCATTCCTGCAGGAATGCGATGTTAAAATGATGGGAAAATGATGGAATGATGGAATTCAAAACTATATTTTGCCGTTTTCTGCAAAAATAGTCCATTTTCTGCAAACGGTCTTGATTTTTTTGATTTATATTTGATACTGAATAATTAGGAGGCATATTTATGATAGAGAAGATGGCATTAAAGGTTGTCAATCGAATGGAAATGGAGAAGATAATAAGCAAATCAAGCTGTGAATATTACGAATATGCATTAATAAGTATGGTTGAACAAGCTATAACAGTTGGAACTATGTTGCTTTTAGGGTTGTTATTTGAGCAATTCCTGTACACTGTCTGTTTTATGGTTTTCTTTCTTTCATTGAGACAACGGACAGGGGGATTTCATGCAAATAAGTTTTGGCAGTGTTATCTAGGAACGGTCATATTTTATATTGTGATTATGCAGATTGTACCTGTACTTTGCAGAAAGCCGACTGTTATGTATGGGTTATTATTTCTTGCGATACTTTTAATCTGTATAATGGGAACAATAAACCACCCTAATATGGATATGAGCAAAAGTGAATTACGGGAGTCTAAGAAAGCAGCAAGGTTGCTGATTTTAATAGAAGTAATGATAATTGCTGTCTTAGTATATTTGAAAGCTGATCTTTTGTATATTGGCTATATGTCAGTGGCTATCATATTATGTGCATTCTTGATGTGTTTGGCAAAAATCATAAAGCAGGAGGTAAGGGTAAAATGAAAGGAAAAGAAAAAATCAGTGTTAAGGCTTTAAGGATTGTAGAAAGAATTATCCGTAATGAGGTTGAAAAGGTTAGTTGTGGGTGGCCTCCAATTTGTTTGGGAATTAGCCACCAGCCGAAGAGACCGAAACGAAAAGAGGATTAAGATTTAATAGTTAATGTGGCAATAATGATAAATCAAAATCTGTGTTGAACAAGAAAATTAAGTAAAAGAAAAACCTTTCAGAACATTATGTTGTGTCCGAAAGGTTTTTTTTGTGCCGTTTTCTGCAAAAATGGTCCGCTTTCTGCAAGGGTAATTGAACTTTAATTATGTTTTGCTATTATAAAATTAGGTAAATTTTAACAGTAAGATATATGGTGGAAATGGATTTCAAATTATTTTATCAAGGAGGACAAATGTTATGCAGGTAACTAGAGATAATTATTCACAATATGCTCAAATAGTTCAGCAGATGATTGGGAAAAAAGTAAGTTCGAATAATTCGCTGGCACAATGTGATTATGGTAATTTTTCATTAAGGTTTAAGCCGGTGGATATTAATTTTACCAAACCGAACTGGGATACTATCATGACAAAGCGGGATAAACCTGCGATGTCAGAGGAAGAATTTGAAGAAGCAATAAAGGAGCTTGCAAGAAAAGAATTTGCTACTGGAAAAAGGGATGATGCTGCTTACCGAAAGTTGTGTATACAGCATGGCGAAACAGTATCCCCTGATAGAAAGGCAATATATGAATCAAGCATGAAAAAAACCGGTGGTAAAATGAATGCCGCATGCATGTTTTGGGATTCAAAGGGCAATAAAACGCTTTCTTATAATCCAGAGTCAAGGAACTGGAAAGCTATAAGTACAGATGAAGAATTTGCGAGAGCAAGAGTATTTACATCAATTTACAATGATGAGTTGGCTTGTTTAAAAGAAAAGTATGGTGAAAAAGCTAAAGGAAATGTTTCTTATAACAAAATTAAAGCAGACATGTCAACAGAGTTCTCAAAAGGAATGAGTAACAATGAGGGGAATACCATAGATTATTCCATATAAAAAGCTAAAACGTTGAAAATACGAATAGGAGGATGCATATGCGTAAGTTAAAAAGAGTTTTGTCATTTATGTTAGCTGCTATAATGATGATTTCTATGAGCGGAATGAGCGTCATGGCAGCAGAACAGCAGGAAACAAGAGAGAGTTATGTTGAAATTTCGCTTGATGATGCGGCAAGCACTTATGCTACAAATTATTATTCTAAGGGACTTGTTGTATTGAATATTGCAACGTCTGGAGTATCGAATGAATGCAGAGTTACTTCGGGAAGTGTTCCGGCTGGTGCCACAATTACGAAAGTGGAGCTGACTGGCAGAAAAAGTACAGGTTCAGGAACAGTGTACTGGTACGTGGAGCATGAAGCATCTGGCAGAGTGGCAAGCAAAAGATTTGCGAGTCCGGCTACATTTACAGAGTTTAATGGTCTGACAGCAGATAGTGCATGGGTTATATGGATTCAGGGAGATCCGTGGTCAACGGTGACAGGCGGAAGTATTAAAGTGTATTACACATACTAAGACGAGCATTAGCTATTATTATGGAATAAGTCTATATTGTATTTTAAGGGTGTTGTGTTTGCAAACGCGGCACCCTTGAAAAGTTATATTTTGGTAGTTGGAAAATATGAATAAAGACAACAGGAAGCTTGTCAAGAACAAGCATAACCATGAAAGTATTTTATAACTATTAGAATTGAACAAACTTTTGCCTGAATTTTATTCTACAAATTAAGAATACTATTACGCATGATAAATTCTTTTCTTCAATTATCATGCATATTTTTATGTTTTTAAATTTTAATGTTTGAAGAGATGTCATTTGATTTGGACAGGCTCTTATAGCAAGCATAAAAGGACAAAAATGTGTATGGTGATTCTATGCGCCTTTTTGTCCTTTTCCTAAAAAGTGGAACCCCTGTTTTGCCGATTTTCCTTTTTCTGCTATATAAAGCCGTTTTCTGCAAAGAAAATGTTATTGATATGTTTTTCTGATATGATAAAAGTGTATGCAAAAAAATTTTATGCATTATAGATTTATACAATGGTTAAACTGTTTGTATAAATTTAATAAGGCTTGAAAACTTATATTCATGTGAAATGTGGCTTGCGCACATTGCTGTATTGGACGAAGGAGAATGCAAAATGGATAAATATAAAGAATTGATAGGGCTTTTTTCAGATATCCTCGAAAAATCGAAGGACTACCATATTGCGTATATCTATCAGGTGGGCTATGTATCTTTGGTTGGTTTGCTGAGCAAAGAGGACGGGCAGAATCGATCAATGATAGTTGATGAAATATTTTCCTCCCCGGAAGGAATGGCGGAAAGTCTACTGCGTAACTGGCGTTGGCAGTGGTTTTATGAAAATAGGGAATTGCTGCCACGAAAAGATTATGATGACATTTGCAGACTTGATGACGAGCTGCCGGACAGCCTGCGGGATCAATATAAGCAGGATATTCTAAGCTGGCAGGAAAAAATACAGGCGGTCTTACAAAAAGAAAGTTAGGTCTGTTTGTATATTAGGCGTCCGATGAGGGAAGTAGCAGATATAAAAACAAATACGATTGCCTGAAGGAACATATACCTTGTGTTTTGGGTAAAGATGAAAAATAAAGCAAGGAAAAAGCTGATGAGCATCGTAAAATAAGTTCTATTAATGAATGTGCGGTTTTCCTGTGCATCAACTTCCCGATTTGGATGATCAACCGGACCGATGACCAGTATCAGTATGGCGGCAAACAGATACAGTGCAAAAGAGATCGGAATAGATATTGTTAAATATTTTACTGCCAACAGGGAAAATGTGAGTATAAAGCAGGAACCTATAAAACAGGCAAAATATGTTTTCATATGCAAGCCGCCGCCGTAGGAGCGCATAGGAATAAAGAGCAGGAAAAAGAAAAGGCATTCAGGCAGCATACCGAGAAAAAGCGCTATCATAATGCTGCATATGGTACTCACCGATAACTCTAAAAAGCATTGAAAACCGTACTGGTAGATTTCTACTAATTCTTCGGTTATTATCTTTTTTTCGTATATGTAATTGGTTAATTTCTTCGCTAAATATTCCATGACAGCTCCTTTTTAAAATTCAAAATCAATCTATACTACTTGGCGTTCTCTGAATATGATCCATACATGACAATGATAACCTGAAATATATTGTCATTGTCCGTTATATCCATTTGACCGTGATAATTTTCGATGGCATGGTTTATGGATGAAAGTCCGAGACCGTGATATATGTTATCGCCCTTTGTAGTTATGTAATGACCAATAATATCTTTTTTGCGCTTTGCCTGATAGTTGTTTTTTATGCATAGCTGAAAGATGTCTTTGGCATAGGAAATATCAAGGCTTATAAATCCTTTTTCGTCTGGAATATTTCGGCAGGCTTCCAGTGCGTTTTCCAGTAAGTTTCCTAAAACTATAACTAAATGTCCGCTTTCAAATGGAAGGGAAGCGGGTACAAGAATATTGACATTAAACTGTACATTATCCTTTTGTGCTGCAGCATATGCATGATTGATTAAGGAATCAATGACTATGTTACCGCTGTGGGAAATTTCCTCTGGACGATCTCCGGCGCCGACATCTAACATTTGCATTATGTATTTCTCTGCCTCAATGGTCTGTCCTGTCTGAACCATTCCGAGAAGACTGGAGAGATGATTTTTCAAATCATGCCGCAATCTGCGGATTTCAATGTAGAGACTCTCACGTTCTTCCGCCTGTTGGCTGCAAAGTTCCAGTTGCTGCGCATACAGACGGTTTTGCCCACGCAGTTCAGCGTTCCGGCTGATCCAGTCGTAGACCTCAAAGATAACATAGTTTACAATCAACAGCAAGAAACTCGCTGTGACGGAGAATATCATATATTCGCTATGAACAGCCGCAATAAGAAATATGTGGTGCATCATATAGATACTGCTGACTGGTATCAGTAAAATGCTTAAAAAGTAAAGCAGGGGAATTTCAGAATAGTGGTTATCCTTGATGCAGTGGCTTATGATTACTGATAACAGCAGCATACACATCTTGGATATGAAACTCCCGGCATCCTGAAGCGTTCTGGAATCAAAACCGACAGATATTAGTATCATCAGGACAATAACTTCAACAAACATCCATACTGCGCATATCAATAAGGAAAATATACAACGCTGTTTGATATTCCTCTTGCGAGTAGCTGAGCTGATCATATATATCAGCAGGACATTCCCGAACAATAGCAGATGTGGCGGGAACACGGAATTGATATTGTTTATGCTCAGAAAGACATAATATATGCCCCATTCTATGCAGCTTTTTAAATTTTCATTTGCCGGTCCCAAAAATACTTTCATATATTTTCGTATAATGAGAAGGTGGAGCAGTGATAGGAGCAGTTCGGGGATTATCGTTAAATATTCCGTCATTCTTCTATGACCGCCTTTCCGCCTGCAATCTTACAAAGTTGTTGGCGCACATCTTTCTGCCGATCCTCGCTGATTTTCAATTCTTTTTCTTTTCCCAAGAAACTGATAGTAATATTGAAAAAATTCATTTTCTTAATATAGTCGTAATTTACTAAAAAAGACTGGTGTATACGCAGAAAATATTGCCTGCTTGCCACCAGTTCCTTTTCTACATTATTGAGCTTTCCATAAAAATGTTCATCGGAACCGTCCTTAAGGTGGATATAAACGATTCTGTTATTGCTTTCAAAATAAACAATGTCTCTTATAGGCACTTTCTTAATTTCCTTGTTGAATGTAAATTGATAGAATACTTCTGTCTCATTGATGCGTTTATAAGATTCCTTAAAATAACGAGCAAACTGGACATGGTCTAAAGGCTTAGAGAGGAAGCGGAATGGCTCTACTTCAAACAGTTCCTTTAAATAGTTGTCATAGCCTGATACATAAATCAGCAGTACGGTCCGGTCTATTTCACGGATGCACCGTGCAGCCGTTATTCCGTCTACCTGCTCCATTTCAATGTCAATAAATATAAGTTGATAATGCTCGCCGTTCTGAATGCTATTCAGAAGGGTTTTGCCGTCAGAGAATACTTCGGTTTCCACACGGATACCCAGCTTCTGGCTTTCCTGAAACACCAGAGCTTCAATTTGCCCGGTAAATTTTAAATCATCATCACAGATTGCTACTCTCAGCA
>JAUNIU010000121.1 GCA_030523265.1 Eubacteriales bacterium
TTGCCTATGCGTATGATCATTCCTATAAAAATGTGGCAAAGATTATGTTTTTAAAAGATCTGTATACGGTTTTGTGGACATTGTTATTTATCATTCCGGGTATCGTAAAGTCATATGAGTATCAGATGATACCATACCTGCTGGGAGAACATCCAGAGATGTCCACAGAGGAAGCCTTTGCAACCAGCCGGGAGTTGATGCGTGGCAACAAATGGAAAGCGTTTGTGTTGGATTTGTCTTTTCTGGGCTGGGTGATTTTAAGTGTCCTTACGATGGGTATTCTGGCGATCTTCTATGTTATGCCATATGTTTATCTGACGAAAGCGGCATTGTATCGTGAATTGATGGGGTATGACCGGGTGATTCCGGTACAATATCAGGAGCAGCAGAATATAGACATGGGGCAAGGCAACGTTTCTTTGTGATCGAGGATAGTTAGGGGGAATCATAAAAGTGCAGGAAGGCAAAGTGTTAGTGGCTGATGATGAGCCGGAGATTCGGGATCTTCTGAGGCTTTATCTGGAAAAAGAGGGTTATGAGGTTATCGAGGCAGCTGATGGGAGAGAGGCACTGCGGATATTGCAGACAGATGAGGGGATCGGCATCCTGTTATTAGATATCATGATGCCGGAGATGGATGGATTCCATGTATTAAAGCAACTGCGGGAAGAGCGTAATCTTCCCGTGGTGATATTATCTGCCAGAACAGCAGATAGTGACAAGATCCTGGGGTTGGATCTGGGCGCAGATGATTATATTGCAAAACCGTTTAATCCATTGGAAGTGGTGGCAAGGGTGAACTCAAATTTACGGCGATATTATTCTTTGGGATCTGGGAAACAGTCGGAGACACGGATATTACAGGTGCAGGATTTGTCCCTGAATATGGACACCTGTGAACTGAGCAGAGAGGGACAACAGATCCCGTTGTCTTCGACAGAATTTCACCTGATGCAATTATTTATGGAGCATCCGGGTAAGATTTTTACGAAACAACAGTTGTATGAAACCGGCTGGGGAGAAGAATTTATACTGGCGGACAATAATATTATGGTGTGTATCAGTAAGCTGCGGTCCAAATTATCAAAAGATAGCAGTAAATACATCAAGACGATACGTGGATTGGGATATCGGTTGGAGGTGTCATGAAGGTATGGGAACAAAAAGAGGATTTTGGTAAATTCCTGATCCGGAGATTTTTGGGTATCATCGCGGGCATTATGGTGGGAGAGATGGTGCTGATGGTTCTATATAATCGCTGGTTATTACCCTATTTATCCCAGCTGTTGGAATGGGATGCGCGGGGAACGCTGGGATATGAACAGATGTCGATGGGAGATTTGATTCTGTTATTAGTCCTGCTGGTAATCAGTGGTTTGCTGAAGTTGCTGCCGAGTGGGATCGGTATTCTATTAAAACAATTTTTTTATCGGATATTCCCCGCCTCCTGGCAGCAGACATTGGGGATGTTGCAGGGGAATGGCAGGGATACTTACAGTGACTTAGTATATTTTGGATATTTTGCCATGGGCATACTGTTATTGGTAGTGCTGATGGCTCCTTTTGCTATCGGTGCTTTGCTTTATAGCCGAATGATTCGTATCAAAGTACAGGAATTGATGGAGGAAGACTGGCGCAAGACAAGAGAAGAACAACACCGTCGCAATCTTTTGTTATCGGACATTGCACATGACCTCAAGACACCGATGACAACGATATCCGGTTATGTGCAGGCACTCAATGAGGGGATCGTGTCAGAGCCTGGCAAACAGCGGGAGTGTTTCAATGCGATCATGGAAAAGACGAAAAAGATGAATAGTATGGTGGAGTTACTGCTGGATTATTCCAGATTAGAAAGTGGTGGTCTGGTATTGCAGCCGCAGAAGACCGATGTCGCGGAGTGGTTACGGGGGATGGTGGCAGAGATCTATGATGAACTGGAGCGGGCTTCTATTGAACTGCGGATTGACATACCAGAGGAAGAATTTCTATATGCCATTGATCCGGTACAGTTTGGGCGGGTGGTGGTCAATCTGATAAATAATGCCAGAAAGCATATGGAATGTGGTACGCATATTTTGATTCGTTTGCGTCATGCGGAAGGCAGAGATGGCTTTTGTCTGCTGGTGGGAGATGATGGTATCCCAATACCGGAAAATTTAGCGGAGCATTTGTTTGAACCGTTCGTGATGGGAGATGCTTCCCGCAACAGTCGCGGTGGCAGCGGCTTGGGGCTTAGTATTGCGGCGCAGATCACCAAATTGCATGGGGGAAGGATATGGCTAGATTCTGTAAGTACCGAAGAATATACGAAGGCATTTGTGATCGAACTATAGGGGAAAGCCAAAGGTGATATCTTTTTGTCATTCCGTATGATTCGTGGTATACTATTAAGATACATATGGAGATATGATAGAAGAGGAATCAGAGAGGTATGGATTGGATAGTGAGGAGGGTGACATATGCGCAAAAAACTTTGGGGAAAACGTGGAATTGCTATGGTGTTGGTGGCTGCATTAGCAGCAGGAGGAATCACGGAGATTAATATGACGCAGGATACAGGGACTGCACAGACTGCTGTAGCGGAGGCGGCTGCACAATCCGGCGGGACATTGACGATTGATGGCAACACCATCAATAAATCGAAACAGAATTTGTTTCGGGGTTTGGGAGCGGTGAGTTGTAATAATTCCTCCCGTTTGGTTATGGATTATAAAGAGGAACATCCGACAGAGTATTGGGAAATTATGCACTGGCTGTTTGATCCGGTGAAAGGGGCTGGTCTGTCCCATGTGAAGGTTGAGCTGGGATGTGATACCGATACCTCTTCTGGTGCCGAGCCGGCAACGATGCGTTCCAAGGAGGCTACCAAGGCGAATGTTCGTCGCGGAGCGGGATTTATGTTTGCCCATGATGCTTTGACGATCAATCCGGATATCACAGTGGATATGCTCTGCTGGGGGATGCCGGCGTGGGTGGAAAAGGCATATAAAAAGGGAGATGCAAAGGGCAACAAGGCAAGATTTAAATGGTATAAGAAAACGATAGATGCCGCATATGATGTCTGGGGCATCAAAATGTCTTATGTCAGTGCCAATCGCAATGAGCGAGACATAGAGGAGGACTGGACCGTCTATTTGGCGAATCATCTGGCAAAATACCGCAAGCGTTATGATTATGGCAAGATTAAGATTGTGGCAGCAGATGAAACGGATGAAATGTATGTGGCGGAGCGCATGTTAAAAAATAAAAAATATCGCAATGCCGTGGATGTCATCGGTTGTCATTACAACTCCTATATGGACAAAAATGTATTAAAACTCAATAAGAAATACAATAAAGAAATCTGGTTCAGTGAAGGTGCTTCTGTGGCAACAGATTCGATCTTTGGCAGCAATAATACCGATGATGGGGTGAATACCAGCGGTACCAACGGTATGCTGGATGTGGCAAACCGTATTATCATCGGTATGGCGCAGTCCAATATGACTTTGTATGAATTTCAGCCGGCACTGGCTTCCTATTATGACGGTGCAGTGTATTATCCGAAGCAGTTATTATCTGCCAATAGTCCATGGAATGGGTATTATGAAGCGTCTGCCGGACTGGTGATGGCGATGCATTTTACCAATTTCATCAAAAAAGGCTGGTGTCGTATAGACAGTGGTTCCTTTGGGGATGGTGCGCAGGTGGAACACTGTATCTCTGAGACCAAGAATGATTATTATACCGCCGCCAATCCATCCACGGGAGATTATTCTACCGTAATTACCAATGATAGCAGTACATCCAGAGTATATCAGGTGAATGTTTCCAGCTTAAAGAAGGCAGCATCTAAAGTGTCTGTGTGGGAGACCCGCAGTAATGCCAAGGGAGAAGCATACGATGCCGGATGGTTAAACCGTGTGGGTGAGTTGCAGCCGACGCAAAAAGGCAGTATTTTTACCTATCAGGTGACCGTGAAACCGTACAGTATGGTGACATTGACCACCACCACCGGACAGACCTCTTATCAGGAGCGCAAACAGGCAACCAGTATGGCAGATACGTCCAAGGATACCGCTTTGTCGTTGCCTTACCGTGATGATTTTGAATACAAAAGTGCTTATATCAAGCGTCGTGGTGGTACACCGCGGTATACCTGTGATACCAATGGTGCCTTTGAAGTGGTAACTTTGGAGGATGGCAATAAGGTATTAAAACAAAAGATCGGTAAATTTAATGTGCCGGATGGGTGGACCGCGCCCAGCGATCCGCTGACTTCATTAGGAGACGATACCTGGAGAGATTATATTGTATCTGTGGATGCCATGTTAGATCCCAACGAGCAGGGGAATAATTATGTGGGGATATGTGCCCGCTATAATTCCTGTGCAAATATATCCCAAAACGGATATTGGCTCAAGGTAAGACAAAACGGCAAATGGACATTAGATGGCAATCAGGGACGTCTGGCAAAGGGAAAGATTTCCGGAATGGCAAAGGGCCGTTGGTTTAATCTGAAGATCAAAGTGAAGGGAAATCAGGTGACGGCTTATATCAATCAAAAGAAGGTGGCTTCCAAAAATGTAAAAGGTGGAGTGACCAATTCAGGCCGCGTGGCTCTGGGCAGTGCATTTTATAAAAATTATTACGACAATTTGTGTGTGGAACCGATCGCGGGGGCAGTGGATCATGTGACCCGTGTGGACAATATGGACAGTGGGATACAATATAGTAAAAATGTCAAGTTACAACAGAGCCTTAGCTATGCCAACTATGGGCGCACATTATCTATGCTAAGCCACAAAGGGGATGCCATGTCCTATGCCTTTGAAGGCACAGGTATCAGTCTCCTGGGAAGCAACCAGCCGGGTGCGAAGATCAAAGTGACCATAGATGGCATAGTGGCAGAAAACGGTTATAAGGTGGAGGAGACAGGCAGCCGGACTGTGTTCTATCAGAGTACAGGACTAAGTAACGGCAAACATACGATTCATGTACAGCTTTTAAATAATAAAGAACTGGATCTGGATGCCTTAGAAGTGCACGGAGCTGGCAATGGATATAAGGCAGAAAAAGCAACGGCAGTCAAACTGCGCGTTTCCAAAAAGAAACTGGAATATGGGGAAAGTGTAAAGCTTGTCACTACTGTGAAGCCAGCAGAAGCCAGAGAGGACGTGACATATACCAGTTCCAACATGGCAGTGGCAGGTGTGACCACGGATGGCAGGATATATGCCAATGGAGGAGGCAAGGCTACCATTACAGCTACGACGTCCAGTGGCGCAAAGGCATCTGTCAGGATCCGGGTTACAGAGGTCAGGATCACACCGGAGAGTGGTATATTAGTCGGTGTGGGTGAAAAAATAGGATTAAAAGCAAAATTTGTTAAGAATATGAATGCATCGGGAATACGGACCTGGAAAACCAGTGACAAAACCATAGCTAAGGTAGACAGAAAAGGAATACTGGTTGCGAAAAAGAAAGGGAATGTGACCATAACTGCCATCGGCAGAAATGGATATAAAGGCAGGATCGTGGTACATGTCCGAAAAGCGTCCAAAAAATTAAGCAAGAAAAATAAGAAATATGCCGTACAATAACTTTGACATATTTTTGAAACATGGTATATTTATTCTCTAGGAGGACACTCAGATGGCATTGAAGAAAGAAGAGATATTTAAGAAAAAGCCTTCCAAAGAGGAAACAACGTATCATTCGGCGGTTGATCTGATGAATGCGGTGGAATGTGTAGAACGTTTTGAGCGCAAGGTAGATGCACTGCGGGATGCGGCAGCGCGTTTTGATCAGTTGGGCGATTATCAGGATGCGAGACAGCGCAGGGATGATTGTCTGGAAATGGCCGATGAGGAAGAAGAAAAGGGCTGTCATGACACATACGAACTGGCGATGCACAAAAAGGAGGCAGCGTCAACCAAGAGCCATTATATTGATGCGATTGAGGAATTTCGCAGATTACGTGCATACGAACCCTATCGGGAGAAAGCGAAAAAAGAGATTCAGGCATGTAAGGGACAGATCCGGAGATTGGAGACCATCGCAGCCTATAAGAGACGTGGTATCGCCTTTTTGGTGTTGGTGCTGGTAGCAGCAGGCTTGATGCAGACCCCTGTGTATCCGGTGGCGAAGGGGATCGTACACCGTTTCCGGGGAGAGTATCAGGCGGCGTTAAATTGCTATGTGGAGGCAGAAAATATACCAGGTGTGGGGAAATTACAGCGCGCCTGCTATTATAAGCTGGCAGAGCAGGCAGACGAAGCGGGAAAAGCCAAGAAAGCGATGAAGCTATATCGGCTGGCATGGTATTATTCCGATGCACCGGAACATACCGCGAGATTGGAGAAAGAACTGTTGCGTCAGGCGAATATAGGGGATACGGTATCTTTTGGCGGTCGGAATTGGACTGTTTTGGAGCATCAGGAGGACCAGTTGCTTCTGTTTGCCAAAAGCGCACCACAGTTTCATCCTTTTGACAAAAATGGTGGTGCAACCTGGGAGCAGTCCACGCTCAAAGCATGGATGGACCAGTCCTTTCTGGGTGGAAGTTTCATGACATTGGAAAAAGAAATGGTTGGATATCAACAGCAGGATGAGGATGCCGGGACGGAGAAAGCCTTTTTGCTGTCATACGAGGAATATCAGCAGTATCAGAATCTGATTTCCGAGATCCAAAACAGATGGTGGCTGCGGGATAATGTGATAGAGCGCAATCATGCCAAATGCGTGATGGGCGACCAGATCTTAACCATTCCGGCAGATACGAAAAAAATCGGTGTCAGACCTGCTATGTGGGTATCGGTGGCAGATTAATCAAAGAGAGGTAGAAGTATCATGGATTCATGGATGTATCATGCAAAGCGTTGGATTAGTTATATTTTAATATATGCGCTATTATGTGGTGCGTTGGGATCTTATAGCATGAATCACGTATCTGCATCGACCCGTCAATCGTTACGGCAGGCAGGGACCAGTTATTTGTCAGAGAGTTCTGTGTCAACGCAGTCGGGCATTATCATAGATGGCAGGAAAGTACAGATTCAGGTATCCGGATTGGAATTTTCTGTGATCGATCCAGAGCAGGCAGGAAACGCAGGCGGCGAGGATGCGCCGGGAGAGCCTGGTCTGGTGGCTACGGGCGCGGGTCTCGAATTATTATATGGAATATCGGAAAATTTTGCGATCCAATCCCAGGGGGTGCCGGTACTTTTTCGGTTTAGCAGCTCGAAACCGTTGGGGAACTGCCGGCAATTTCGGGCGATAACTACAGCAGCGCAGGGCGTTGACGTATGGCTGTTAGATGCTTCTCTGAACCCGGTATCTGTGGTACAGGGGTTGGGCGGTACTAAGGTATGGAGAACATGCCTGAAAGACTATACTACTTATTATATACTAGTCTGTGGAGCAGCGGGTACGACTGGTAAGTTTATGTGTTCGGATGTGATAGACGACTATGGCGGCGATTTTTCCACAGCAGGCAATATTTATTTTAATCAGGATTATTCCATTGAGACAGAGATCTGGATATGCTGGCATTTCGAGCGTCTGCGGCGGTATCCACGTACCAGCTTCGGATTGACTCTGTCGTGGGGAGCGGTGGAACGTATGAGGTATACGATCAGAATAAGAGGAAGATAGCGAAATACAGCGGCACCATGAATAAGGCAACGATTACGCTTCCGTTTGTGCCTTCGCCGGGAGCCAGATATTATTTTCGGTTTACTTCCGGGCAGACGGGACGTAAGATTTTGTTTCGTGTGGCGCAGGCTACTACCCAGTATCGCATCGTTTATCATTTGAATGGAGGAAAAAACGCGAAAGGAAATCCGTCTTATTATATCTCCACTACCCCTAAATTTGCCTTGCAAAAGGCTACCCGCTCTAAATATCTGTTTTATGGCTGGTATGCAGATCCTTCCTTTCGGACCAGAGTACAGTATGTACAGGGGCAGACTAGAAAAAATCTTCATCTTTATGCAAAGTGGGAAAAGGTATCGCCGAAGGCAACCAGTATCAAAAGCGTAAAGAGTAAGAAAATCAAGCAAGCCACAGTGAAGTGGGATAAGGCAACCGGGGTCAGGGGATACCATCTGGTGTATGGAACTTCTCGCAGCTTCAAGAAAAGTGTCAAGAAGAAAGACACTAAGAAAACTTCTCTGACGTTGAAAGGGATGAAACCAGGGAAAACATATTATTTTAAGGTTTGTACATATAGTCTGGATTCCAAAGGGAAAAAAGTTTATAGCAAGTATTCCAAAGTCAAAAAGGTAAAGATCAAGGAAAAG
>JAUNIU010000122.1 GCA_030523265.1 Eubacteriales bacterium
ATCCATATTGCCTCTCTCCTTTCCTTGGAACCAGCATAAATATGGTGATCTCCCTCTTTTTGTCCTGCGAATCCAGCCTCCTTGCCGAACACACACTACTCTCTTTCATTATACTCAGGTTTTTTCCCTTCTGTCAACTTAATTTCTACAAAAAATAACTTTCCCCATTTTTACAAAAGATAACCACGCGTTTTCTATGTAAAAATGAGGAAAGCTGAAGTTTTCCATGAAAATATTTCTTATTCTCAATATCAGGTCTGTTTACAACAATATTTCCTTCCCTGATTATACCACCGGACTAAAACGGATACGTATCTCTGGCAAAGCCTTTAACTCTGTATAATAGTTAATCTGCCAATCCTCACCCTGTGATGGGTCATTTTCCCCGGATGCCGGTGGTGCAAAGATCTTCAACGTCATATCCGCCTCTCCCTCCAGAGGTTTCTTGAAGAATGCACTCATCATATCAATGCATTTCACTCCCGGCGCCTTATAGAACCAGTGACCGTTTAACTCCATCATCAAGTTCATGTCGATGGTATTCTCATCGAAATAGGCTTCACAGAATACCGGATTCTTCTCAAAATGCAACGGTATCGCCACACCGTCCGCATCTTCCGAACCGCCCCAGCGCAGCGTGGCTGGCAACGTGATTTCTTCACTCTCCTCCATCGCCGGACTGAAGAAATCTTCATGAATAATCTCACGGTATGTATCCATGATCGGCTGTTCGATTCCCACATTGGCATTATTCGGATCTTCGATCTCCAGTCCCAGTCGTCCGCGATCCCGCATCTGATATAAGGTAAATCCACTCAACCACTTCTCCGGGTCTGCCTTTAACTTCTCACAAAATTCCTTTAACATATCTGCCTGATCGTATGCTCCGGTCACATCTCCATCCGCATTAAATTCAGACAGTACCATAGGCTTCTTCACACCATGGTTCACCAGCGTATAACGCTCATAACTCTTCTTTGCCAGGGTATAGATCTTATCCACCGAATAACGGGCAAACGATTTCCACTCCAGCTCCGGCTCTGCCACATCATATGGCCAGCCCCAATGCAACGCCATATATCGGTCTACAGAAACGATATCTGCCGCTCTGGAAGCCTCGGCAAAAATATCTTCCATTTCCATCTGTTCGTCTTCCAATTCTTTACAGCCATCCAGACAAATAATCACCTTAACATTCGGCGCCTCTCTGTGCATGATCTCACAGCAATGTACGAAAAAGGCAGCCACTTCTTCATAAGAAGCGCGTTTATTAAAGGAGAACCAATCTCCTGTTGCCTCATGATTGATGCGTAGCAGCACACGTCCAAAGGTACGAAGATCCTTGGCAATAGCAATAATATGATCGTCCGTCAGCTTCGGATCAATGGTCATCGTCAGCAGCACATCCTGTCCATGTTTCCGGACATCTCTCATATAAGTAAATGGCTCATCATCCAGTGTACCATTTAATCCCCCTTTGTATGTGAAATAATCATCATACGGAAAATCCCATGCAAATTGTACAGAAGGGTCTGCATGTACCACGCTGGCACGTCCCGGCCACTTGTCATCATTTGGATAATAACAGTACATCAGATTAATGGCTCTGTGTGGTCTGCCCAATTTCTGTAAAATATAATCCTGATCTACATATTCTCCCCGCTCACTGCCGTCTCCCAGATCTACGGCACATTGCGCTGGGCCCATGTGTAATTTTTTCATTGTAAGGTCTTTACTCATCTCATTATCCTCCATCCTGTATTATGGGCATCACTGACACCCATTTGAAAACTGATATCATTATATAAAATTCCGATTCCTTAAATCTACCGTGAAATTCTATGATGATATACCCTAAAAATCACGAATATGCTCCTCGGAACGAATCTCATCTTCTACCAGCTTGGATAGTATCTCCGCTCTGCGGGTACCTACCAATAACTTTTTATTATAATTCAGATAACTCTCGCAGCTATTGTCCTGCAAAAAGGCAGAGGACTCCGTTCCCATGGTTAATTCTGTGACGAAGACCACCATCTCCTGTCCTTCTCCGAATGCACTCTCCATGAAAGAAAATGCGTGCTCCAATTTGCGCATCGTCCGGTCTTCTGTCGCGATCAGATGATCCTGCATTTGGTCAAATCCTTCCTTGGCAGCCAAAAACGCCGTTCCCAATTCTTCTGTCTGCTCTGGGTCCCACTGTTGTAATTTCTGCAACAATAGTTCCCAACATCTCTGTTCTTTTCTGGTCAGGAAACCGCTCTGGCGTTCCTTCTCATAAGTCTGTTCCACCAGCTCCAGACGTTCCAGATAGATTGCTGCATAATCCGTCCGCTCCGGCGCACCTTTCATCGCCTGCCGGTAATCCTTTAGGAACGCATACCACCGGTCTGTCACCATCTTGATCTCCGACACTTCCATAAAATATTGATTCAGACCGCTCAAAAGCAGATTGACCACACTCAGCCGCTCATCAAACGCCGCTTTTTGCAAACGCTGATATATTTCCGCTGCCACCTCGCCCTCCAGAATCTCAGGAATGCCGTAATCATCCTGATATTTCTGATACAGATCCAGATAAGCTGACACATCTTTCGCGACATCCTGTTGTTGTAAAAACTCCTGTATCACTTCTTCATCCACCGGGATGCCCAGTCGGGTGTAAACCTCCAAAAGATTGCTCAGATCTTCCCAGCCTCTGGCAGTCACAAATTGCATCCCATCCACATCCGACTGAACACGATAGAAGTTTTGTGGGCGCAATTCCAGATAACTCAGAAGCGCACTGTTAATATGCTGCGCTCTGGCATATTCTTTCCAAACACGATAATCCGGTTCGATCTGTATCCGGCGCACCCGGTCTAACGTAACCATATCAAAATCCCGAACCGATTTATTGTACTCCGGCGGATTACCGGCAGCCACAATGATCCACCCCTGGGGAACTGCCTGGTTTCCAAAAGTTTTACACTGCAGAAATTGCAGCATCGTAGGTGCCAGCGTCTCCGAAACACAGTTGATTTCATCGATAAAAAGGATTCCCTCTGCCAGACCGTCCTGCTCGATCTTGCGATATACACTGGCAATGATCTCACTCATGGTATACTCCGTCACAGAGTATGGCTTTCCACCGAAAGATTCCTCTTTAATATAAGGTAATCCCACAGCACTTTGTCTGGTATGATGGGTAATGGTATAGGATACCAGCCCTATCCGGCACTCTCTGGCAATCTGTTCCATAATCTGTGTCTTGCCGATTCCCGGCGCACCCAACAGCAAGACCGGTCTCTGGCGAATCGCCGGAATCACATACTTTCCCTGATCATCTTTCTCTAAATATGCCCTTACTGTATTGGTGATCTCTTCCTTTGCCCGTTTAATATTCATATCTGTGTTGGAAATCCGCTTATGCGGTTCCGCCTCCTTTCTACACATTGCATTTATCGCCATCCATCAGTCATTTCATCCCTTTGATGGCATTCACCCCTTTTGACATTCCATCCCTTTGCATGCTATATCTATCGACCAAGCGAATCTCTACTACTGCTCCAGCAATTCCTCCGGCTCGATTCTCAGGCGCATCGCCCACGGTGGCACAGCTGTCTCATCATAATCTCCTATAAACAGAAATGCTGTCTCATAATCCGGACGTTTCCCGGGATAGATGCCTTTGCCATCGGTAAAATACAACATTCCTTTCAGATTCGATAACTGCCCCTCCTGCACCAATTGGTTGACATAAGCAAATGCCGGACGAAAGTCAGTTCCTCCACCTCCTATGATCGTAAACCCTTGCAACAGGGTTTCCAAATCCCTTTCATTCGTCACGATCTGATCACTTTGCACCTGATCATCACATTGGACAATATGAATCCTGCTTCCCGCAAAAAACTGATGAGACTCCATCAATATCCCAAAAGTTTCCCGCAGAAATGCTTTGACCAATTTCCCACTGGTGGAATAACTGGTATCTATTACTACCACAAAATCCCGAATTTTCCGTACTTCCCTCGTCTCTACCGGCTCAATCAGAGGCATATTACCATATAAACGCAGACCGTAGGAGTAATAATTCAAATCATACTCCTCGGGATTTAGATGCATCTCTTCCCGCAAAACCGCAAACTTACGCAAAAAATCCCGATAACTCCGTTTACTGCGTCCCGCCCGCAGTTCCTGTTCCAAAAAAGCCTGCCCGTCTGCCTGGTCTGCTCCCCGTTTCTCCATCTGCATCTGTGTCTGTCTGGCAATCTGCTCCCACTGCTTCTGCGGCATCTGAGAGGAAGCTGCCATCTTCTCTTCCGTGGGCCAGTATTTATGGGTATCTGTATAAAATTCCTGCTGTAATATCGACCGCTCTTCTGCGTTTATATCCTGTATGAATCGGTAAATCACCGCCGCCGATATGCCTGTCTCTTGCTGTTCCAGACGCTCATAAATATCTTTGCGAATCCAACTGACTGCCCGTCTGGTACAATCCTTATCCAAGTGGTCAATGGTGTATTCCACCATAATATCACATGCCAGATCCCACTGGTGTCGTTCCCGGCTACCACAGAGCCACAGATGGGAAAATATACAATGCAGCACGCTATGGAGATATAACCTGTTTAAAAAACGGGGATTTCTGGGATATACCTGCAGCAGCCGATCCACGGAATAATACATTTTCTCCCCGTCAGTTCCGAATGTCTCGATGGATTCTTCCGGCTGCCAGGACAATGCGGACAACGCCACATCCATAAAACGAAGCTCTAAATATAATTCACTGTGAATCAGAGACAGGATTTCTTCCGCCATTCCTTCCTGCCACTCCTGCACTGTCTGCACTTCTCCCATACAAGCCCCTCCTCTCTATGTCTATATCCCTTCACTATATCTATATCCCTGCATATCCTAATCCTCAAAAGTATACCGATTCCTGCGGTCTGTACTGGCAAAACGCTGCTTCCAATCCAGCAGATGCGCACTACCCTCTCCCCACTTGACCGAGACACAGTATTGGATGGCTTCGTCCAAATCATTCCCCTGCAAATAACGATTCTCACACATTTTTTGTAACGTCTCCTGATCCCGCAGATCGATATAGTATTTCGCCGTCACAAATCCATTTTGACGGATATAATGCTCATATTCCCTTTGCTTTTCCGGCCGCAGTCCCACCGGATACAATAAACGCAATAACGCCAGACGTCCCACTGTCAGATCATTTTCCTCTGCCGCCACTTTCTCCAATATCGCATCATACCGATCCAGCTGTACGATCTCATCCGCAAATAGCTGTCTGGCGCGAAATCCTTCTCCCGTAATATTCCTGCCGAAAATATGAGCAGGCGCAATCTCATCATAACTTTCTGTATACTCTGGATACAGCAAACAGGCTTCCGTCCCATGATCACTCCCCAGAAAGTGTACCTCGATCTCGGATGCAATGCGGTGCAATATCGCGCTGGCACCGCTGGGTTCCTGGATGCCTCCTCGAATCTGCAATGTCTTGAGTGCATGACAATTCATAAAAACATCACTGCCTATGTTCTTCGTGTACTTACCCACTTGTAAAGAGATTAGCGATTTGCAGTTATAAAAAGCCAGATCCTGAATTTCTATCACACTGTCCGGCAACTCCAGATATTCTATGTCCATACCTGCCATCAGATGTAAATGCAAACGGTCTGTTTCCTCCGCAGACAGATAAGTTTCCCGTATATTTTTGTCCGGAAGATGTTCGGCGTTGGAAAAACAATAGGCGCCTATACTGCTCAACACATGTCCCTCCAGCTTGTCCGGTATCACCACCGGATTGTTCCGCGCATATACCCTTAATAATCTGGCTGTGCCATTCTCCATACACTCCCACAGATATTTCCCCGGCTGCATTCCTCCATCCATCATAGCAAACCCTCAACTCTCATAAAACTACTGCTTTACATTATACTGGATCTTTTGCTACATAACAAGAACAAAGCACTTAATCACCCTTGCTGTTCGCACATAGAAAAAGTAGGAGATACCACAGATATCTCCTACTTCATTATTTACACTTTTGATTAAATTATTTTAACTTTAATGTAAATGTTACAGAAATTTTCTTCTTAAAAGCAAACTTCTTACCATATGCTGCGCCATAGCTAGAAGTCTTATCGCCTAAGGTCTTGCTTCCTACTGCATTGTAGATAGAGATACGGAACTTATTTGGCTCCTTGTTAGACTCTAATGCACCATAAGAAACTTTCTTTAAGCCTTTAACCTTCTTACCATCAACCTTTACAGATACCTTTGAAACGGAAACTTTTTTGTATTTCTTTAACAGATCCGGAATGTCGATGCAAAGTACCTGGCATGCAGCCTTTTTAGACTTCTTATTCTTCAGAGTTACAGTATATGTAGCTTTACCTTTCTTGCCCTTTACTGTCACTGCTGTCTTATTTGGATCGGTAGAACCATCATTTCCACCATCCCAATACCAGTTCACATCTGAATAATACATAACTGCCTTGTAAGATTTTGCCTCTGCCTTAGATGGTGCTGCGATCACTGCACCTAATGCTACTGCTGCGGTCAACACTAATGCTAAACTTTTCTTTGCTACACTACAAATTTTCATTTTAATATCCTCCTCCTTTTTTTGTTTCTGAAAATTCGCTTAAAAAGCTTTCAATAAATATTATACTCGCTTTGTGAAATCTGTCAATAAAAGTAACTTAAAAAATACAAATTTCTATATACATTTCACAATCCTTTACCGAATAAAATGGACTTTTAGCACTATGCTCGCCCAAAGCCGATTCCATAAAAAGAACCGTCTCCTGACGAAACGGTCCTTTCTATTCTCCCATTAATTATTGGATTTTTATCAATTCTGCCTGCAAATTCTGTACATTCTGTCTCTCCGCTGCAATGCCCTGCTCTAACGTTTGCATCTTAGCGGTATTTTCCTGAATGAGTGCCTGCAGATGATCATTGTCACCCACCAGATCGTCTAATTTCTTATTCCACTCTTCCGTGACTTTCTCTTTCTCTACCTCTAAGTTGCTTGCAACTTCTTTGTACTTATTAATAAATCCGGTATTATAATCGATCGTATCACGAATCGTGCGCTTGCGTCCCAGTGCAAAACTTCCTGCATCCTTTAACTCATCCTCCAGACGCTTGTTCTCTACCTCCAATTCCTCGATCAGATTACTATTTTCCTTGATTTTATCCTCCACTGCGCTAATGGCTGCCTCTGCACGAACCATCAGTTTCTGGCGATCCTGTTCCAGATTGCCTTGCTTTGATTCCAAACCTTTCTGGGATATCTCAACGGTGGTTTTCGCATCCGTATATTCCCTGGTCATCTCTTCGATCTTTTCATTCGCCATAGCGATCTCACTGGCCAGGCGTTGACGCTCCTGATTTTTCTTTTCCTCTTCCACTGCCTGAATAACCGATGGAAGACTGTTATACTTCTGATCCCATTTTTCATGGTTCTTTGAGCATCTACGGGAAATACGGTAATCTACTTCACCAATCGTTTCCAGATTAACCTTCAGATCCAGCAAACCGGAATAGCACTCCCGCTCCTGATCCAACACACTCTTCATCACATCCTCGGCGACACCCTGGGAATCAATCTGCTCAATATGCTCATTTAAATTTTCAAGAATTTCTTCCAGTTCTTCGCCGAAATCTTCCTGCTTATTACCAATCTCATCACGATACTCTTTGATCTTCGGATCAGAAAAACCAGAAAACTGCTCATTGGAAATTTTCTGAACAAATTCCTCGGAATACTGCGACCATTCTACAATGATCTGTTGCATTTTCGGCTTGATCTCATCCAAATACTGGCTCAACTCCGGCGGCAATGGTGCCGATGGTACCGCTGCTGCTGTCGGAACCGCGGTAGGCACTGCGCTCGGCATAGGTGTAGGCACTGCTGCCGGCATAGGAACCTCTGGATTAATGCTATTCCCAGAAGAAACCGCAACCGGTTCCGCCACAGCCTCAGGGGCCGGGGTAGAGATCGAGATCGGGATCGATTCCGGCATAGACTCCGCTGACTGACTCGTAATAGGGATCGATACAGACTCTGGTTCTACAGCTCCACCACCCAGCAATGAATTAGAAACCGGAATTGCATCTGCCACCGGCTCTGTTCCTCCCACCAATCCGTTGGAAGACGGTACCGGATCCATCGCAGGTACTGGCTCTCC
>JAUNIU010000123.1 GCA_030523265.1 Eubacteriales bacterium
GTACCTTGATCAGAATATACTCAGCCACAAAGGTAACATCATTTTCCAACAGGTAACTGTCCCCTGCATGATAGACAGTCCCCTGTGCATTATCTTTGTGCCAAACCAATGTATAGCCCTCTTTCGGGATATCTAGCAATGTCACTGTTGCACCTTGTTTTGCTGTATATGTTTTGGTCTCACCCTCTATCTGATAACTGATATTTTTCCACACGATCTGCGTGCCGCTGGCACTGACCTGTTCCTTAGAAAATAATCCTTCCAATCCGGTGGAATCCGTTTTCATATTTTCAATGGCGGTATTTTCCACCAGAATGATGCTGTTTTCACTCTCACTGACATCGATCGCAGATGAGGTCGCTTTATTTTCTCCTGCCAATACTGCAAGATTTCCCCCAAGTAATTCTATCTTCGTATCTGCATACAATGCCGCGCCTGTGCCATCTCCCACTGCAACCACCTGACCGCCATTTATGGTAATCGTATCTGCGCTGATACCTGCTGCATTGCTGCCCGTAGCAGCGGCAGCTGTTATACTTCCTCCATTCACCGTCACCTTCGATGCCTCGATGGATGCGGTCTGATTGTTTCCGCTATCCACTGTCAATTCCGTATTATCGGTTCCGGTAACGGTTCCACAGATCACCCCACGCAGGGAAACTCTTACGCCATTACCCAAAATCACGGAAACATCCGCATTGTTGCCCGTCAATATAAAGGTTTTCTCTGTGCCAAATAAAGTCAGTTCTTTTCGGCTGCTGTCATAGCTTGCCGCTGACGTAGTCCCGAAAGCATCGTCCTTACCATACATCCCATCCACATAAGTGGCATCGTTTAATTTTGATACATCAATCACATAAATATCTTCCACCAATGTTCCGATATAGACCGTACCGGAAGCAGCGGGGCTTGCCGCCAAAGTATCTGTCTCTGCATAACGCACCGAAACTGTATACCCGGTAGCCGCTGTCAGACCCGTAAACGTAGTCTCCTTTTGCCAGTTCACACCATCAATGGAATATTCATAACTGCTGCCAGACGGAGCATCCGCAGATACACTGACAGTAATGCTGTCGCTGCTTCTGGAAACTTTCGCCAAAGTCACATCCGGTGCTGCCTGCGGCTTTTTCACCGGCTGTACTGTCGGAGTCGCTGCCGGATTTGCACTTGGTTCCACACTAGGTGACGTCACCGGACCTTCGCTTGGAGAAACACTCGGTCTCGCAGTCGGAGTGATCCCCAGTTCTTTGTCCTGATGGGCACGGCAAGTGTTAATCAGCCACTTTCCTGTCGTAGTCAGATCAGCACTGGTCCAACCGCCCTCTTTCTTCGTACAGCTACTCGTAAAATATGCTGATTTTTCATTGCAGTTACTATAACTCCAACATGCAAAACTAATATTGAGTTCATCCAGAAGGGCGATCCATTGATCCGCGTTGGCAGTATCATAAGAACCATTTCCATCGGCGGAACAAACACCGAACTCGGTCACGAAGATCGGGGTACCATCCTGTGTGGCAGTCTTAACTTTATTCATTAAATCACCATAATGGGATGCCGCATAAAAATGAAACGTATACATAATATTCTGGTAACCCAGTTCTTTCATCGGATGCGCTGCGACTTCCTCCACATCCTGCGACCATGTATTGGTTCCGCAAATGATTATGGCATCTTCATCAATCGCGCGAATGGTCTTAATTATCTCCTGACAATATGTATACAAATCCTGACTGCCCCCGTTGTACCATGGTGTGCCTGTCGGCTCGTTACATATTTCATACAATACATTGTCATGGTCTTTGTACATGGTGGCATATTTTGTAAAGAATGTCTTTGCCTCGTTTATATATTCGTTAGGATTATATGCATGGACATGCCAGTCTACCAAAGCATACATGCCAAGTTCGGTGGCATAATCCACACCATTCTGAATCAACGTATCTAACTTATTTTTGGTACTGTCACCGCCCGTCAGATAACCCACATCGCCGGAATCTCTCGGATAACACACCAGGCGTACCATATTGATTCCCCAATCATCCCGCAGCGTCTGAAAAGCAGTCTTGTTGATATAATCCGGAAACCAATGCATTCCGTGGGTGCTGGCTCCACGCAACTGATACGGCGCACCGCTGGCATCCACCATGACAGGTGCTGTATAACCGTCCACTGATTTTACACTGAGTTTGCCATGTTTTCCGACTGGTGTATCGCTGTAAGCTACGTCTTTCAGACCCGTCAGTTCATACTCCAATCCACTGCCAGACGGCTCTCCACAATTGACTGCCAAAACAGAGGATTCTCCCACTGAGGCTCCATCCAGACTAAATCCCACTTTATTATCACTACTGTTAACTGTCTGTCCTGCCTCCAGCGTTGCCGAATAATAGACAATCACACCACCTGCCTTGGAATCATATGCCGCGGAAAGTCCGTTGGTATATGTCACATTGACTTCCTTAGATGTCGGAATCAAGATCTGGATTCCGGTGATGGCACTGCTGCTTTTGTTGGTAATACTAAAACTATATTCCGCGTAATATTCGTTCGCACCGCTTCCCACCGAACGGGTAATCGCCACCTGATCCGCAGACACATTCCCCGTGGTACTGCCACTTGTAGGTGCTGATGTGGCAGTTGTACCCGTGCTTCCACTGGTGATGAGCTTTGCTGCATTTATTGTATAGGATATGGTAGAACCGTCTGCCGCATTGGCAAAGCGCACCCCAAGATTTCCCATGGTGCTCCCACCATTCCAATTCATACTGCTAAAAGAATAGGTGAGTGTCAACTGTTGTCCGGTCACCAAGTCCACCGTATCCGACTGATTCCACTCCCATGAACCCCCGTCATCCGGCTGGGCAAAAATCATCGCCCGTGCCGGATCTCCGGAGCCTTGTGTATAACTATTCACCGTAAGTTTCACCTCTATGGAAGTTATCCCATTGGCGTTCATAGCACTCTTTGTCTGTATCTCACTCGGTATATTGAAAAACATATCTCCAATATAATCGTTTCCGTACGGATTCTTTGCAACCGTTACGCTGGTGGCACCGCTTTTGACACTCAGATTAATATCCGATGCCGCCTCTGTGAATTTCACTGGCAGGTTCACCATGGTAAGTATCATTGCAACTATCAGTACCCATGCACTTATGTACCTGCACACTCCTGTTCTCTTTCCCATTTTCATGCTATCCTCCATTCCCCCGCCCTCCGCTGGCGGCAAAAACCGTAACAAAAACATCACATTTGCAGTTCGTTGGTTATTGATTTCATAAATTTATTATAGACGGAAATTCTGCCAGATTCAATCATGGAATTTCTTGAATTTCCGAACTATTTTTTATGTGGACTTTTCACACCAGTTCATGCAAAATGCAGAAACTCAAGTGGAATTTCCAACACTCCCTTTACTGTAATCCACAGTCCCCCCGTATGATAAAATAATAATCAAAATCGCCTTCTCCCCAATCACAGACAAGGTGGTATCCTTTTATGGTTGCACCCGGATTATAATCCCTGCCATTGGAACTTAATGAGGTGGCAAATTTCGGTTCTCCTTTTTCGTTTAAGATGTGTTCGGTCAAGTTTATCGATTTTGGTTTTTTCGCATTAAATATGATCAAAATACTCTCGTAATTTTTGATGTATTCCAAGTCTTCTAATCGGAACGATTTCATGATGGTTGTAAAATTTTCTTCTTCATTGAAAAGAGTAATATCCGTCTTTCCTGCACGGACTGTAATTTCTTTCTCTTCATTCTTAGAGGCATGACAACCACCCAGAGAAATCAACAGGATACTCAAAAAACCCCATGAAAGGACTTTTAATAACTTCTTATCCATTTCCTCCCTCCCCCCTGTTATAGTGTATTTGCAAAGGAATTAGCAAAGTATCACAGCCAAAATATAATCCCATGCTCTGTTAAAATATAACCTGATTCTTTCCATTACTTTTTGCCTGATACAACTTTCGGTCAGCGTTGCGGAATAATTCGTCAATCCTTGCATCCGTCCAATACTCCTCCACTCCGCCACTGAACGTAACCGTAATCTGTTTGGTTTTTCTGGAATATTCTCCAATCCCATCTTTTACCCGTTCCAGCGTCTCAAATGCCATCTGGCGGTCTGGCTTTTCAAATAAAAACATAAACTCCTCGCCACCATACCTGGCTACGATGCCTTTTCCCTCGATTCCTTCTTTCATCAGTCTTGCCAGCTCCACAAGTATCTCATCACCATATAGATGTCCATAGGTATCATTAATTTTCTTAAAATCGTCAATATCAATCAACACAGCCATAAAATGATGGTTCTCCTTATTCATCCATTCATTCAGCGTATTGATCAAATATCTCCGATTGTAGACCCCGGTCAGTGCATCACGGTGGGCTGCATATTCCAGCTCCTGACTGACCGACACAATATGCTGTTGCTGCAATGCATACTGATTAATCAAATTGCAGATGATTACCGCGGCGGCGGCCGCAACAATAATATAGGAACAAAGCATAGTCCCTGCCTGATTTTCTATGCTCATTTTCTTTATTGCACCGGAATGAAAATAGGAAAGAGCCACTACGACTATATCCAATACAATCGTAATAATGATTGCCGGCACATGGTACGGTCTTGGAAAATAGACTGCCAATCCTATAATCCCCAGCACCAGATAAACACCCATCGTTGCACCATATGCATAAAACAGAAACGGAAATTCTACCAATGCAAGCACCAGTACCATGACTGTCGCTGCACTTTTCGTTTTCCGCAGCCGGATGCCAATTCCCCCACAGACAATTATCATTATCTCACACGCGCCACATACCACCGTCGGGATCGAGAGACCGAACAGAGCCAAATTGGAGAGAAACCCTACCATATTCGCAACACAACCGGTAATAACCATTGCCCAAAAAAGTTTTATCTGCAACTTCGCATTTATTTCATCTTCATTAATTTGTGTATCCGAACGCATCTTCTGTCACCTTCCCTATTCTTCTTCGCCATGTCTTATCTCTTCAATAAAAAAATCCACTATACTCTATTATATTTAGTATAGCGGATTTTTATATAAATAGCAATTTTAGCTTGTACAAACTACGCCAGTTACTTTCCAAAGCAAAACAGTTTTAAAAACTTCTGTATGACCGAAGTCTTTTCTGGCTCTGCCTCTTCTGTTTCTTCCAATTTCTGCATTTCAATCGCCGATGTTTTCATCACAAATAATACAGAATCAACCTTTGTATTGTTTTTTGAGATAAAGGAACCTGTCTCAATTTCAGCTCCTATCATTTCCTCTATCTTATCATCTACCTTTTCCAGCATTTCAGAATCAATATCCTTTGTTTTCTCACGAAATTCTCCAGTTCCATCCTGCATATCCTCTGTGCCGGTATGAAGTTCCATAACACCTTCCAATAACTGATTCGTCCCCTTATATAATTCAGAAGTTCCCTTTACTAAATTATGGGATCCCTTAGACAGTTTTTGATATCCTTTCACGATTTTATTTACACCTGCAGTATATTCGCCAATACCAGTATCTAATTTTTTATAACTCTTTACCAATTTATTAATTGCGGTTTTCAAACTGTTCATATTCGTCACTAGTGTCTGCAACGTAGTCGTAAGTTCCTGTATATTATTATCAAATTCATTGTAACTGCTTTGTAAGGATACTACTCCTCTCATTAGTGCACCCTTCTCACTATCTAATTGTGTGTCAATTCCGGATATCAGTGCACTACTCCCCTGAATATAACTGATATCAGCCTTCAACAAAGACTCAATGCTTATCCGCTTTCCCATTTCTGTCACATAAGCCGATATTACAGAACCGTCACCAGATGTTTGATATTCCTGATATAATTGAACAGCATCTGCATCCCCTTGTTTCACCAACTCCCCAAGCGTCTGCAATACGTCGTGATCCCCGTTTGCTGTATATGCCGCAACCAATTTCCGTCCGGTATCTGTAATTCCCAAAGCTGCAACCGCCTGCTTATGCTGGTCCACAAAGGTATTCACATCGCTAAATCCTGCCTGCGACAATGCCCGATAATAGTCTCCAATACTACCGTTTATCGTTTGAAGTCCTGATACCAAAGAATTAATACCAGTCTTAATCCGGCTAGAAGCTGTACTTAAGTTTTTCAGATTTTCCGTATCCATATTTACTTTATTCAGAGATTTTTTTATTTTTTTCAAGTTTTTCAGCACCGTTGCAGAGCCATCCGTTAAGTCTTCCGATTTATTATCCAGTTTTTCTAAAGCGTTTTTTACCTCCTTAATTCCATCATTCAAAGTATTTACTCCACCTTTTAAGTTGTTTACTCCATCCTCCAGTCCATTCGCCCCATCTTCCAATTCATTTGTACCATTATCTAATTCTCCTGCACCGTCATCTAACTCTTCTGCTGCTTCCTTTATATCCTGCAATTGATCTGTTAATTGCTCTGTATCCAAATTGATATTCAGATTCAGCCTCATGCCATTGATGGATATTTCTCCCATCTCAAAATCCTTTACATCTGCCGTAATTTCCAGAGTATCTCCTTTTCCAGGCAGGATAATATAGGATAACTGCTTATCTGAACCTACATTTGCAATGGTTGCTTCCTCTGCTCGGATATTCTGGCAAACAGAAGAATCCAGCGTCATTACTGCCTGTAATGCATATCCCTCCCAAAAAGAATGCTCACAGGACTCATTGCGAGTTATTGAAAGAATAATTTTTAAAAAACCAGACATCCCGGCAATTTCATTGGCAGAAAACTCTGTTCCGTCCATAAAATATCGAATATCAATATTCCACGGAAGATCTGTTTTTTCCACATCCAGATCCCCTTGATAATATAATTTGTCCGCATTGGTATGGATACTGATTTTACCATTCTCATATTGAATCTCATCTGTTGTTGTCAGATTCTTTACATTGGTATAATTCCCATAGTCTGTGATATCCTGATCGACAAAACTGTTTACCACATAGGCGCCTTCCAATGCTCCGTTTCCTGACAGCATCGCATAAACCACTTCCTCCTTTTCTGTACCCGGCTCAGCAGCCTGCACGGCAGGTACACTCTGACTGGTCACTAATACAACGGATAAACAAACAGCCAAAAAACGTCTCATTCTTTTTTGATTCATGGTTACACCCTCCTACTTTTTCTTACTCTCTTTTTTCATATAAAACCTGTCAAACAAATATAAAAATCCCGGCAACACCAGTATCACCGCAAACAGGGAACAGAGTGTTCCTCTGCCAAGCAAATATCCCAACTGCGACAGTAATCCGTGCGTTGAAATCTTTCCCAAAAGAAAACCTACTATGGTCAACATTGCACCCGAGGTTAATATAGATACCATAACATTGGACAGAGTTTCCACAATACTTTGCTTTTTTCCATACAAAAGTCTGTTTTCCTGATATCTGTCTGTAAACAAAATTGCATAATCTACTGTAGCTCCCAACTGTATGGCACTAATAATCAGATAGGCAATATAAAATATTGATGTATCTATATAGTAAGGAAAGGACAGATTAATCCATATTGCCGTTTCTATAGTAAGCACCAAAATAACAGGCAGGACAACCGATTTCATGGTGAGCAGAAGAACAATAGCGACAGCTGCGATTGCCACCAGATTTACTTTCGTCATATCCGCTATAACAGTGTCCATTAAATCATAGGTGCTTACTCCCTCGCCTGCCAGATGATACCGATCCGGATAAAATCTCTGTGCAATTTCTCGGACATTTTCCACTAACTGAAATGTTTCCTCGCCCTCATAAGCTACATCTACGGATAATACCATTCGGCTGTAATTTTCAGATTCCAGTTTGTTAAGGGTATCTTCATCCAGATATTCATATGGTATTTCCGCGCCCGCCTGTTCCACAAAAGCTATAACACCGGATACCTCTGGCAATTTTTTTATCTCGGCAAGCATTTTTGTTTCCGTGGCGGTATCTCCCTCTGGCACCATCAAAACATAAGTATCACTCTTTCCAAACACTTCCTCTATCGCCGCAGTATCGTCTCCCAGTTGTGTTCCTTTCCCAAAAATATGAGAAGATCCATAATAATAGGAATTATGAATACTGGCAAGATAAGATGGTACGATTATGACAGTAAACACAATGGCTAACGGTATCATAATCTTAGCA
>JAUNIU010000124.1 GCA_030523265.1 Eubacteriales bacterium
TGTTTGGACGGATAAAGATGAGAATAGGTATAAGTGACAGAAATGCCTTCGTGTCCTAACCGTTCTGCTATCTCTACCGGAGTAAAACCAAGCGAGATGAGATGTGCAACATGGCTATGCCTAATGTCATGAACCCTTATCCTCTTTACCCCTGCCTTTTTACATCCTCTGTCCATCTCATGATGCAGATAGCTTTTGGAGATATGAAACAGTCTGGTATCATCCGCAAGACTGTAAAACATTCCAAAAAAATCTTCCATCTCGTCACAAAGAAACTTCGGCATATCTATGACACGATTGCTTTTCTCTGTTTTGGGGGAAGTAATCACGTCTGCACCATGGATGCGCTGGTAGGATTTACTGATTGTCAACTTGCGCTTTACAAGGTCAAAATCAGATTTTTCCAAGGCTAAGAGTTCGCCTTCCCGGATTCCGGTCCAGTAAAGCACCTGAAACGCATAATAGGAAATTGGTTTATCCTTGATGGCATCCGAAAATTTCTCATACTCTTCCTTTGTCCAGAACAACATTTCCTTTGCTTTTGCCTTCCCCATCTTCCCTGCTTTCTGGGATGGATTTTCCGGCAGGCCGTAAAATCTGTGGGCATGATTAAAAATAGCGCTAAGCTGGTTTTGTACTGTTCTTAAATACGTTGCTGCATATGCCCGTCCATTCTCATCTCTGGCACACAACAGCACATTCTGCCATTGAATCACATCCGTAGAATCAATTTCCGCCAGACTTTTTGTTTCAAAGTAGGGCAAAATCTTAGTTTCAATGATGTGTTTCTTCGTCATAAACGTATTGAGTTTTATCCTCGGCTTAATATCCTCCAGATATATCTCTACGAATTTTGCAAAATTCATCTGGATATCCCTGCTTTTCTTCTGGATAAAATCCCTCTCATAATTTAATGCGTCCCGTTTTGTCTCAAAAGTCTGCTTGGTGTGTACCTGCTTTTTCCCCTGCCAGTCCACATAGCGGATATATACTTTCCAGCCACTCCCATCTTTTAATTTACTTACCGACATACGATTCCTCCTTTCGGGCAGCCCTGCAGGAAGCTGCCACAAAATCAAATGATAGATTTTACTATTTCCTCACTTTTCTGTGCCACAGCACCGCTCGTAAAACTTCCGGTTGACTTTGCCTGCAAGCACAATGAGGTTTGGATTTTCCTGAAGCATCTTTTGGTTTAATTCCTTAATCATCTTGTAGGCCTGTGATTTGCTGACACCCCAGTCCTCACAGATTTCATCTGCCTGCACATACAGTTTCTTCATTCCTTCCATACAGCATTTACCCCCTTATTCAAAATTCGTGGTTTACGGTTGCCATTCTGCTCTGTTCGGGTAATTGGTAATTACACATCTACCCCGCTAATACTGTCCTGAAAACCACTATGTATTATCTCTTTTAGAACTCATTTTGGTTCTATGTCGTATTGCTATTATATAGAACTCATTATGGTTCTGTCAAGTGTTTTTCAGAACTTTTTTTGGTTCTTTTCTTTTTTGCCATTCTGTGTTATGATGATGTCAAGGTCTTCAGGTAAAACATGAGCATGTAGCGAATTTCATTAGAAATCAGCGGAATGCGAATGTTTTTAGCACGACGGGAATTGTGAAGCAATGTAGTCGTGCGTATGGCATCTGTTGGGGGCAAAATACCTTTTGACCCCAACATCTTATGATATTGCTAAGAATAAACAACGCAGAGTTTATGTGTTCCACAACACAGATGGCACATGCTGCTGTGTTTACAAATAACATAGAGCAAGGCATGTAATTTTTTTCACTCCCTGCTCCGATTGGAGGTAACCATGACACAAGGTGAACGTATCAAATACATCCGCACCAGCCGGAAAATGACACAAAAGCAGTTAGGATTACTCTGTGGCTTTTCAGAAACTACCGCAGATGTCCGCATCCGGCAGTACGAAAGCAACGCTAAAGCCCCAAAGCAGAATACCCTGATGCTGATAGCGGAGGCATTGAAAGTTTCTTATATTTCCATCAAAAACTATGATTTGGGTGCCGCAGAAGACATCCTGGAAACATTGTTCTGGCTCGATACCCAAAACGGTATTGATATCTTTCCCTTACATCCGGAACAACCAACAGACAACTCATGGGATTATAAAGGCAGCTACAATGAACCGGAGTATACACAAATCCACCCACCTTTTGGCATTGTCATACAATATAGCGCAGTCAATAACTTCCTTGCTGAATGGTCACTACGCAAAGCAGAACTCCGAGAGGGCGTTATCACTTCTGACCAGTACAATAACTGGAAATGGAACTGGCCTGATTCCTGTGATGATGTCAAGGACAAAGAAGGATATGCCGACTGGCGGAATCTGTAAACCGCAGCAGTTATAAAAATATGGAATCTCTGAAAAAAGAACATCAAAAAAACAGAAATTCCAAATCCGGAATTTCTGCCTTTTTGATACATGTATTATTTTGAGTACACAAGATTTTGCAAGAAATTTGCAAGAAGTATTTTCGTGAAATGCCCTGTTTTCGGGGCTTTTCAGCATTTTTAGGTCACTCAAACTCTATCGTCCCCGGCGGCTTACTGGTCAAATCATAGAACACCCGATTAACCCCTTTGACCTCATTAATAATCCTGCTCATCACCTTCTGCAGCACCTCAAACGGTATCTCTGCCGACTCTGCTGTCATGAAATCAATGGTATTTACCGCACGCAATGCAACCGCATAGTCATAGGTTCTCTCATCTCCCATGACGCCCACTGAACGCATATTCGTTAGTGCCGCAAAATACTGTCCAATGGTCTTATCCAAACCGGCATTTGCGATTTCCTCACGATAAATAGCATCGGCATCCTGCACGATGCGCACTTTTTCGGCGGTGACTTCACCGATGATACGAATCCCCAGTCCCGGTCCCGGGAATGGCTGGCGAAATACCAGCTTCTCTGGGATTCCCATCTCCAGTCCCGCTTTTCGGACTTCATCTTTGAAAAGATCACGCAGCGGTTCGATGATTTCCTTGAAATCAACATAATCCGGCAGGCCACCCACATTGTGATGAGACTTAATCACGGCAGACTCGCCGCCCAGGCCGCTTTCTACCACGTCGGGATAAATCGTTCCCTGTACCAAAAAATCCACTTTGCCTATTTTTTTCGCTTCTTCTTCAAAGACACGGATGAACTCCTCTCCGATTATTTTCCGCTTTTCTTCCGGCTCGGTCACGCCTGCCAGTTTACTATAATAACGTTCCTGGGCATTGACACGAATGAAGTTTAATTCATACGGTCCATTTGGACCAAAGACTTCTTCCACTTCATCGCCTTCATCCTTACGCAATAGACCGTGATCCACAAAGACGCAGGTCAACTGGTTTCCGATCGCTTTTGCCAACATGACTGCTGCCACAGAACTATCCACACCACCAGACAGTGCACACAGCACTTTGCCATCGCCTACTTTTTCACGAATGGCTTTGATGGAATTTTCTACAAAGGAATCCATACGCCAAGTCCCGGCACATCCACATACATTACGCACAAAGTTATATAGCATCTTCGTTCCTTCCTGCGTATGTAATACCTCCGGATGAAACTGGATTGCATATAAATTTTTGTCTGGATTTTCCGCAGCCGCCACCGGACAATCTGCCGTGTGCGCCGTGATTTGAAATCCATCGGCTGCCTGCGAAATATAGTCAAAATGGCTCATCCAGCAGACCGTCTTTTCGGACACATCATGAAAAAGGGGAGAATCCTGATTTACAAAAACCTCCGTCTTACCATATTCGCGAACGGGAGCTTTCTCCACCTTGCCGCCCAATATATGCTGCATTAATTGCGCGCCATAACACAGTCCCAAAACAGGGATACCAATTTCAAATAATTCTTTACAATACGTAGGTGAATCCTCTTCATAACAACTGTTCGGACCACCTGTGAGAATGATCCCCTTCGGATTCATCGCTTTGATCTGATCCAGACCGGTCCGATAGGAATAAATTTCACAGTAAACATTACATTCTCTGACACGCCGCGCAACCAGTTGGTTATACTGACCACCGAAATCAATGACAATAACTTTTTCCTGATTCATAATTCTGTCTTTCCTTTCTGACGTATTTTCCTAATTTCCTTCATTACTACCATGGCGCACTTGCTCATAACGCCACTTGCCAGCCACACCGCATATCTGCCATGTAAATGCCAGCTGTCTATTCATACTTATTCCCCATCATACCTCATGAGGATTATTCATGCAAGTTCCAACCATCACTTTTTTCAAACAATTAATAC
The DNA here is from genome assembly GCA_030523265.1 of Eubacteriales bacterium. Classification (GTDB taxonomy): domain Bacteria; phylum Bacillota; class Clostridia; order Lachnospirales; family Lachnospiraceae; genus Butyribacter. The sequence goes on from JAUNIU010000124.1 coordinate 4,298, forward strand.
TTTCCGACATTTCCTAATCCTGCTTGTATATTCTTCATTTTCTCAAACAAGTATCTCTCCCGACATTTCCTTATCATTCTTGCCTTTCCATCTCTTTCCCAAACTTATATTCCTTCCCGTCTTTCCTCTGACATCCATTCTTGTCTTTATATCTCTTTTTCAGACATATAATACTCTCCGACATTCCCCTATCATTCTTTCCTTTCCACCACTTTCCCAAACAAATATCTCTTCCCGTCACTCCCCGACCAACCATAATTTTATCAGTTTTCACTAACAACTATTCCTTTCTATTTATTATCCGATCACCCCTGATTTTCCATTCGTTTTTCTAATACCACACACGCATCATTCCATCCTGATTTACCGTGGGTATGTCCGCAGCTTTCGTCAGATATGCCTCCATGCGTTCCCGCATCTCGTCAAACTGCTGCCTGGTGATGGGGTTATCCGATTGAAAGGATAATAGCTTTTGCAAATATCCCTGTTCCTGCATAACCTGACGACTGGCAGCAAATTCCAGTTCAAACGCCAGGGCAATATGTCCCGTCAGGAAGTCTACCGGGGTTTTCTTTAGTCCCCGCAGGATCGCATGTTCTTCCCGATATGCCTGCATGACTTCCGGGGAAACCGTTGCCTGTTGTATGTCCTCACGGCTAAATCCAAATAAGGTCTCTAACGGGGTATCATACGCTACCTTAAAGATATCCACTTTATCTGCATCGCGAATGATCTTACTGAATAACAAGATTCGTTCGTCCAGCCCCTCTTCAATCCGATAAGCACTGTGATTCCATATTGCGCGGTTAATCAAATACAAATCGCCGGAATACATATCTCCACGTTGTGCGTCACGACAGACAGTGTCATGCTCTGTCGCAATGACAGCGTTCCCGGCTGATGCTTCTTCCACATACTCCTGGATCAATCCATCATCAAAGAGCAATTTCACTGCAAAATGAGCATGATCAATGGAATCCGCATCTACAAAAGTGCCGTACTGCCTTAACTGCTCAAATCGCCCGATGTCATGCAGCATCCCGATGAGCCACGCCAGATCCACATCATAGTCTGACAGCCCCAACCCTCTGGCAATCTTCTCACAAATCTGTGCCACACGGTAAGTATGTTTTATCTTTAACAGAATCTTTTCATCCTCCACATCATATTTGTCCACATATTTTGCAAAAGATGCTTTCACCTGTTCCCGATCAATACTTAGTTTCATACTTCAAACCCTTTCCATTTTTTGTAATATCATTTAGGTCCAGGAAAAATACTTCGCATGTTCGCATACCATATATTGTTGTAATCAAATTTTCCAACCAATTATGGGTACGAGCAATCCCCGGCTTTTTACCCCCGAATCATAATACGCAAAAAGAAGCCGCCCGCGTTTCATACCCAAACGACTTCCCTGCTTTCCATTACAAATTATCAAACACACTGCCGATGATTTCATCGACTATCGACTCGCCGGTCCTTGACCGACTATTTTGAGGGAATCATTTTAGCGATTCTGCCTGCAAATTCGTTAAAGTTCTGTGTCTGAAGGATCACACGTCCCGGACCCGTTAATCTGGTAAGGAATAATCCTTCACCGCCCAGGAAAATATTCTTTAAGCCTTTGACTGTCTCAATCTCATATTTGACACTGCGCTCAAACGCCACAACATTACCGGTATCCACCTTGATTACTTCTCCCGGTTGTAACTCCTTGACCACCTTATCTCCGTCAATTTCCAAAAATGCCATACCACTACCAGACAGGTCCTGCAAGATCAGGCCTTCCCCACCGAAGAGACCGGCAGATAATTTCTTGGTAAATGTAACATTCAGATTTACCGATGGCTGTGCACATAAAAAGGCTCCCTTCTGACAAACCAAACCACCTGTCTCACCTACGTTGATCGGCATAATCTCTCCCGCCACTGTGGAAGCAAAAGCTACGGTGGCACCCGGCTGCTGTGCGGTATAATTTGCCATAAATAAAGACTCCCCGGCAAACATCCTGCCCACACCTTTCATCAGACCTCCTCTGGTGTTAGTTTCCATGGTGATCCCTTCACTCTGCCATGCCATTCCGCCGGACTGTGTATACATAGACTCTCCCGGCTGATCAAACATAACCTCCACCGCTGGCATCGTGTTACCTAAAATTCTGTACTGCATATGACTCCCCTTTCTCTTCGTTATGACTGGCAAACGCTCTGTTCACCTGCCACCTTTTGTTCTTTTCATATTTTCCAAATCCGATCCAGATACAATAGGTGTATCGAACCCCTGAATGCATTTGACCGCATCCACTAAATAATATTTTATCATAGAAAACAATATTTGAAAACCTTGAGTTTTTTGGGCACATGTAAAAATGAAATGCCGCCATAAGCAGCAAAGCCGATATGCATATAAATCACACCGGATCGAAACAATTCCAAAATAAAGATCACCCTCCATCTGTCTTACGAACCTCTAACAGACGGAGGGTGATTTTGTTTCGGCAATGAATCTTTCCATACCTTGCTATTTTTTACCGCAGAAGCAATAATGGGTCAACGGTTTCTTTCTTTTCTTTTACTTGAAAATACAGATTGGCACCCTCTTCCGTATAATACTGACTCGGCGCCGCGATCGTTGCAAACGTCTCGCCTTCTTTAACCATATCTCCTGCTTTGACCTTAACATCCTTCAGCTGGCCATATACCAGAGTATACTGATTGCCAATATTCATTGTGACCGTCATGCCCGTCTCATCCTTTTTCTTCACAGACAGAACTTCTCCCGCTGCTGCTGCCTTTACCTTGGTTCCCTCTTTCGCTTCAATGACCAGCGCCGGATTACTGCGATACTGCGCCAGCGTTTTGAAATAGGTCGTTCCTGTCATATCATATTTCATCAATACATCCCCACTCACGGGCCACAGCAGGCCTTTCTCCTCCTGAAAAGACAGTTGTGTTGCCATGGTTTCTGCAGCCTTTTTTGAAGATGACGTTTTCGGTGCTTCTGTAACTTTTACTTTCGCTGTATCTGATTTCTCTTTTCCCTCTGTGGCATTTTTCGTATCTTCGGATTGATTCTCCGCCTTCGTCGTTTTATCTGTTGTCTGCTCGTCTCCTTTGGCATCGCCAGCGGTTGCATCTACAGATTGATCCAGAGATTTTCCTACCGCTGCTGTATCCTGTTCTGTCAATGTACCACTTTTGCCACTCGCATCCTTTGTCCCATCCCCTCTGGCATCATCTGGAATATTCGACTCCGGAGCTGGTGTCACCTCTCTGGCTGCCCATAAAGAATCCTCCTCGGCGGGACGATTCATACGATAATATACTGTACCAATGGCCAGTAAACAGATCATCGCAGTACAAACCGATACATAAAACCCTTTTTTCTTCCATACGGACTCCTTCTCTTCAAACATAATAGCTACCTGCCTTTCTATTTTATGAAATCATAAATAGTTTCACTAGTGAAACATAGGATGTCTCCCATCAAGAAAACAGCACCCCGATTCCATCGGAGTGCTACGATTTCCTCTGCTATTATTTTTGACAGAATGAAAGGATTTATACCTCTACATTTCAGAATCTTGTGGTGGCTGTTCTATCGGTTTCGGCGCAGGCTGTGGTGCATGCTGGAAATCCGGTTGATCCTGAATCGCCTGCCGCATCGGCTGTGCTGCCGGATCAAGATCCCTTGAAGCCTGACTCTGTAAATCCACAAACGATTGCTTGGATGGCATCGAATTATTTTGCACTTGTGCTGCCGGATCCTGCGATACCACCGAATTACTTCGCATATTCATCGTCGGATCCTGCGTTACCATCGAATTATTCTGCATATGCACAGGTGTATTCTCC
>JAUNIU010000125.1 GCA_030523265.1 Eubacteriales bacterium
AAAATTTACCCAACTATACAAATTTGAATTAAACAAAATCACTTTAATCCAATACCTTGTAAAACTTCGTTTGTGGTAATCCCGGTATAGTTGTAAGCAAGTTCTTCTGGGGCGAAAGGTAACGGCACCGCATTTCCGAGCTTGATCATCTTATAATTCGTTTTCAATTTCTGCGTATTTCTAATAATCGATTCCTTTATAGACGGTCTCTTTATATTTTCTGCATTAGCAAGTATGTTTTCAAGTGTACAGAACACATTCAACAATGATGCTGCCGTTTTCGGACCTATTTTATCTGCTCCTTTAATATTATCCGATGTATCACCTGTAAGTGATTTAAAATCTGCATATTGTTCTGGTGTAATGCCAAACTTTTCTATTATGTATTCAGGAGTGCATACAACCGTATTCTTTCCTCGATAACGAAGTACCGAAACCTTATCTGGATGTTTTATACCAATAAAATCAAGGGCAGCATATACATCGTTAAGCTGTGAAAATGGGTTTTCCTCTTCAGGTACTTCACTATAATCAACTCTGTTCGCCTTATATTTTGCGTCAAGATCAGAGCGGTTATTTTCGTGTTGTCCGTCAAACAATGCTACAACATATGCAGGTTCAACTTTACGAATGATTTTTAATAATGCACCTACAAAACCAAGTGTTCCTTGAATAGACTTACCTTGCTTATTTACGATTCTTGCAGGCATACCAAAAAACATTTGAAATAATAAGTTGCTACCATCAATAATTAGAAATCGCTTCATAACAAATGATCCTTTCTGTTCAATAAGAAATATGCTAATAATTCATATCCCAGTCCTGATAGAAAAAATCCGATAATCTCCCATTCAGTTATACGCTTTTAAAAACTGTGCGACCAACCTCATGGCTTCCGAAGTCCAGCAGCCTTTTCCGTGACCTCCGGCAGCAATCTTGACAAATTCCGCTCTTCCACCGCATTCTCTTACCTTATCGCAGAATCGCAATCCCTGTTCCATCGGTATAATGGGGTCTTCATCCCCCTGCAAAAACAAAAACGCAGGCATTTTCTTTTCGGTGCAAATATAGTTAATAGGGCTTGCATCCGCCAAAATAGCTTCCGGATCTGTAAGAAAATCCTCCTGAAAAATTTCACGTGCTTCAAACGGAAACTCTCCTTCGCCAGGGCGGAGTATTTTTCCCTCTTTGATACGGTCAGGCACAAGATTCAGCAAATCATTTGGACCGTAAAAAATAACACATGCATTCACACTGGTACTTTGGTCAAGATGTTCTCCAATATTAAAACGACTTTCCTCCCCCGTAAGCGCCGCCATTGCAACAGTATGTCCGCCTGAAGAATCGCCAAGAAGTGTTACATGTTCGGGATCCACATGGTAAGCAGCAGCATTGGCACGCAAAAAACGGATGGCTTCTTTCGTGTCCTGTACCGCAGCCGGAAATCGCACATCATCCTTGAAGTTTCCTCTATAGGCAATGCTTGCAACTACAAACCCCTGTTTTGCAAGTTCCACCATTTTTGGCACATGCACATATCCCTGAGCCCCACTCCAGCCGGAACCAGGCACATCAACAATTAACGGAAATACACGGGTATCCTTCGGCAATTCCGGACACTTTTTCTTCTGATCCGTTTTCCCATACAATGCATGTTTCTGCAGCTTGGGTATGTCCGGTTCAACCGGAGACAATAACTGCAACTCCAAATCCCCTGTTTCTCTGTGTGCAAACACAATATTCGGTGTGTATGTCACCTCATAGGCACTCCTTGCATCAGAATATAACACATGACTAATATTCATTCTTATCACACTCCATAAAAATTCAATCCAGCTTTCCTTTTCTTCAAAAACAAAATCACTGACATTACCACCCTTATTTGTGATACGGTTCTCCATAACATATACAAATGAGGTTTATTATCTATCATCTTCTACTTCATCAAATAGATTAGTTTCCTTTGCAAATTTGTTAAAACTTAAAATCCATCATCATTATATGCTCTTGCAATCACATAAGACGGCTCATAATATGCACTGCTATTATAATTATCAATTGTTTCACAGATTTCATCATTGTATATCCGAATTAATCCATCCACATAATCTTCTTCCGGCTGTAAAGTTGCCAAAATCAATCTTGTATAGACTTTGCCCATTTGTGTTGCAGACGGTATTTCATCTACTAACTCCGAATCTACCGCCAAAATATCAAAGTTTCCTTTTTCCAAACAATATTCTTTTATCCATTCTGCTTCTATTTTTAATGGATTTTCACAATGCAATACATTGGCAAGACTGATAAGTCTCTCCCATTCATCTTTTGTAATACTATTTACGATATATTTATTTTTTTGATGTAATCTTCGCGCCACGCGTTCTATCATATAACATATAAAATATAAATCATTATCTGTTATTTGTTCATCAGGAAAAAATTGATTTGTCATAATGAATAACTCCCTTTAAAATTTAATGTTTTCAATGCGTCTTCTGTACAGAATACAATCTGATGCGTAGGATGTTTAAATTTGACTAATTCCCAAAATGCGGCTTTCGATATTTTGCCAGCTATATAATCTTCAATATAATCCCATATCGTATCATCTGCCATTGCGCCTTCTACAATATCGTAATCATGTTTGATTCCCCTACGACAGTCTACTACAAACTGTAACCATTCTTCTGTCATTTTATCGAATCTTTTTATTTTCAATTCCGCATTTTCATCATACAAATATTCGTTAACGATATGATTTTTCCGTTTAGTCAATGCCCATCTCTTTGCTTGCTTTTCAAATCTTGTACAATAGAATCCATATCCAAAATCTTTATAAAATCCGTTCTGTAATATTTGTGGTTTTTCTACTATAACATTACTGCCATGAAATAATATTATTTGAGACAATCCGAATTCCTCCATTTAATCTATTACACTTTTACTTGTTCTTAATGATATTATATCTATAAATTGCACTTGAAACAATCTCATTCTAAAGTAACTTCTCTTCTCTTTTTCATTGTATTCCTAATAACAGGAAAACCTCCCTTACTTATGATACGGTTCTCCATTTATGATCCGATACGCCCGGTACACCTGCTCCAACAGCACCACCCGCATCAACTGATGCGGAAATGTCATCTGCGAAAAACTCATCCGTTCCTTTGCTTCCCGGAGTATTCCCGCATCCAAACCAATGGATCCGCCGATCACAAAAATAATATGGCTTTCCCCACGCACTCCCAGCTCATGCAGCTTGTCCGCAAATCCTTCGGAGGAAGTCTGTTTCCCATCAATGGCGAGAGCGATCACATACGCCCCATCCTTTATGTAACGGCGTAATCGCTCCCCCTCTTTGGCACGGATCAAATCTTCTTCATGCTGACTGGCATGATCCGGCGTCTTTTCATCTGCCACCTCCAGGATTTCTAATTTACAATATCTGCTTAACCGTTTGCTGTATTCCTGTATCGCGTCTGTGAAATACTTCTCTTTGATTTTACCTACTGCCAATATCGTTATCTTCATGTTATTTCCTCACGCTATTTTCTCATGTTCCTCACATAATAACACGCGGATGCTTCCGCACACTTCATATGTCCTCTCCACGCTAAAACCTCTTTTATCATCATATCCATATACACAGCATCATCGACTGCCATCCTCGATCGCCAGACTGATACATAACGCCCGGTCTATTTTTTTCAGGATTTCATCGTCCAGATGACACACTTTCTCCCGTAATCTGGACTTGTCAATGGTTCGTATCTGCTCCAACAAAATCACCGAATCCCTGCTGATATCATATTTATCCACTTCTAAAGAAATATGTGTTGGCAATTTTGCCTTGTTCATCTTGGAAGTAATCGCCGCACATATTACAGTAGGGCTGTGGCGGTTGCCCATATCGTTTTGTATGATCAGGACCGGTCTGATGCCGCCCTGTTCAGATCCCACCACCGGGCGAAGATCCGCAAAAAATATGTCTCCACGTTTTATAACCAAAACGTTCACGCTCCATTTCTATATTGATTAAACCGGTTCTTTCCTATCTTTACCAATTTTTTCAGAAGTATTCGTAAACGTTTCTTTTTTATACAAATTCCGATATCCGTACTTTTTGCCAGAGAGAAGGACAAGTCTGCCTACCATTCCGGATAATTGTCATGCGTTCCTACGATCTTACCCTGACGATAATAAACTCTTGGGACACGTTTTCCCACATCGCAGACAAACTCATAGTTAAAGGAACCAGACAACTCTGCCACTTCTTCTACAGACAATATCTCTTCGCCGTCATTTCCAAATAAGGTAACCAGATCTCCCGTCTGCACATCTGGAATCTTTGTTACATCCACCATAAACTGATCCATACATATGCGTCCCAATATCGGCGCTCTCTGTCCGTGTATCAGGACACATCCCTGATTCGACAAAGACCTGGGATATCCGTCAGCATACCCCACAGGTATGGTGGCAACCCTGGTTTCTCCGGTGGTAGTATACGTACCGCCATAGCCGATCTCTACACCAGCCGGCAATGTCTTTACATAGGATACATACGCTTTCCACTGCATTGCCGGGGTTAAAGGCAGGCGTTCTTTTATCACTTCTTCCGACGGATACAGTCCATAGACACAGATGCCATCCCGCACCATATCCAGATTTACCTCCGGCATCTCTATGATACCCGCACTGTTAGATACATGTTTCACCGGCAACGGAATCCCTGCCCCCTCGATCTGCGCCGTAAAATCCATAAACCGCTGAAACTGCTCCTTGGCTCTGGTCTTATCCACTTCGTCCATACGGGCAAAATGAGTAAAACAGCCTTCGATCTGTATTCCCGGCAGAGAGGCAATCTGTTGGATACTCTTCAGGCTCTCCGCATCCGGCCGAAATCCAATCCGGCTCATTCCCGTATCCAATTTAATATGTATTTTCGCTGTCTTCCCCATCCTGACGGCTGTCTCTGACATTGCTTTTGCCATATCCAACGTAAAGACTGCTGTCATAATATCATATTGCATCATCGGCTCATACAGCGGTTCCGGTGTATATCCCAGGATCAAGATCGGTTTTGTCACTCCTGCCTGACGCAGTTCCACACCTTCCTCCAAAATTGCCACACCATAAGCATCCGCCAGTGGATCCAATACCTCTGCCAATGGCACAGCACCATGCCCATAACCGTCTGCCTTGATCACCGCCATCATCTTAGTACCCGGCTTCGTCAATGCCTTTGCTGCTTTGACATTATCATAGATGGCATCCAGATTTATTTCTGCCCATACTCTGTAGTATTTCTTCATGAGGGTTCTCCTTTCATCACCTTAGGAATTGCCTGTAGTATATCGGAAGCCAGCATAGTGTACGCTCCCTTTTCCTGTACATAGGCATCTGCTGTCATACCGTGCAGACATACCGCCAGAGAAGCCGCTTCCATCGGTTTCATCCCCTGTGCCAGCAATCCTCCGATCATCCCGCTTAACACATCTCCGGAACCGCCTTTTGCCAAGGCATGATTTCCCGTTGTATTAATATACACCTGTGTCCCATCAGAAACCACCGTTCGCGCATCCTTTAGCACGATGGTGCATTTATTCCCACGCTCATATGCCGTCTCTATCATATGATCCATAATCACGGAAACCTCTGTTTGGATCAAACGACTCATTTCCTTTAGATGCGGTGTCAGGATCACATTCTCCGGCAACTGCATCGTACGACCTCCATGGGAATCCGCAACAAACCACTCTTTCCTCCGTGACAATAGATTCAAACCATCTGCATCGATCACTACAGGTTTTGGCGGCAGATCAGATGCCATATTCGTATCCTTGATAATATAGTCCAAAACCATCTTTAGTAACATTTGTGCCTCCTGGCTTTCCCCCAGTCCCGGACCTATGACAATGGCATTGGCACGATCCATCGCCTGTGAAATCATCGTAGTCTCCTCTGTGGTCATCGGTGCAGACCATGTACTAACGATCGCCTCCGGTAATTTCGTACGAATAATATCTGCATTTTCCCCGGCAGTAATCACATGCACCAGCCCCGCTCCTACGCGATAGGCTGCTTCTGACGCAAAATAACAGGCTCCACTCATCTGCGGAGATCCCGCAATGACCAATACTCTCCCATAAGACCCTTTATGCGATCTGGTTTTACGCTTCGGCAGTATAGAATGTATTTGCTGTGGATCATATGTGCAGGCTGTCGGTGCCACCTGACGAACCGCCTGTCTCGGAAATCCGATATCAGCTACCACCACGTTCCCGGCATATTGCATCCCGGGATTTAATACGATTCCCCGCTTGTTTACACCAAATGTCACGGTAATATCTGCCTGTACTGCGATTCCCAGCACTGCTCCAGTACTGGCATGGATGCCGGATGGGATATCTGCTGCTATGACCTTCGCTGTCGAAGTATTGATCCATGCGATCCATTGCCGATAGATCCCCGTGATTTCCCGACTGAGACCTATGCCAAAAATTGCGTCGATAATAATAGTATATTTCTGTAGCTTTTCCTCTGTGACAGACTCTGCCAGATAAACCGGAATACGCATCCGGTTGGCGATCTGGAGCTGCCTGTCCATCTCTTCACTGCATTTTTCTACCTGTCCCACAATCAGGACAGACACCTCATAGCCGGACTCCCTTAATATCCGGGCAGCTGCCACTCCATCTCCACCATTATTGCCAGTCCCGCAGACTGCCAGGACCTTATCAACAGCAGGAGAACTCTGTGCCATAATACACCCCACCATAGCCATTGCTGCTTTTTCCATCAATACCATGGATGGAATACCGATATCCTGAATCGATATCCTGTCGATCTCTTTCGCCTCCACAGCATCTGCAATATAATTGATCCCTTGTCTCATGATCCTAACCTCCGTGTCCAAACTTCACACCAAACCTATTCTTCCCCGATTGCCACAGCATATGCCATCGCCATCTGCTCTGTATCCGAAAGAGATAATAACACTTTACTGATTCCTAACGTTTCTGCCCGCTCTGCGGCAGGTCCTGATAATCGGACACAGGGAGCCCCTGTGGACTCCCGTGATATTTCTATATCGGATGGCATGATCCCATGAAAACCAGTTCCCAATGCTTTGACCACTGCCTCTTTCCCGGCAAATGTAGTCGCAACCCTGTCCGGTTTTTGTTCTATCAGGTCACGTTCCTGTTCCGAAAAAAATTTTTGTTGAAAGGAGGATTTCTCATACGCTTTTCTCACTCGTGAGATCTCCACCAGATCTGTTCCTATCCCAACGATTCTGCTCATTTCACTAAACCTCTCTGTCTACTCATCCAGTTTGGTCTCTTCGATATTCCCTTTCCATACCTGATGTTCCCGATCAAAGACCTCCACCACTTCTGCACCTAATAAATTGTGCATATATTTGTACACCTCGGTATTGCGCATCTCCCGGTCCTGCTTCTGCAAAATATGCTCTTTGAGTTCCTCACGCATTGCCTGGATTTGCTTTTCCTCCTCCTCTATGACTTCGGTATTATCCATCAACTCCTGATAGCATACTTTCATACAGGCGATCAGCAACCTTTGGTTCGTCTCTTTGATCTGTCTGGGAAGATGCCTTTTTAATTCTCCTGCTTCTTCTATTTTCTCGTTCAGATCCGCGATCAATTTTTGATTTTTCTCCTGTTTTCTGATACGGATCGGACTGTCAAACTCATGACCATCGGTCATATTGTCCACAATATTTTTCATTAACACCTTTTTGGCATTATCATAGTCTTTCAGATCATGCTCCACCTGACCTTGCTGTTTGATGAACTGATTCAGTTCTTTTTCAATCTTTTTGATCTCACTGGTTTTGCGAAAATCTGGAAATAATGCGTGCCACCTGGCATCCAGTGTCAACAATGGAATCTCTTTGCCCTTCAGTGCCTGCATATACAGATATTCCATCTCCATATCTGATGTTTTTCTTTTTTTGCGTCCCATATTTCCCCCATCTATCCTTGCTGTATTTATGTTCCTGTTTATTATAGAACCGAGGTATTAATAAGTCAAATATAGTTGCCAACAAATATTGATATACGGTAT
>JAUNIU010000126.1 GCA_030523265.1 Eubacteriales bacterium
GCATAAAATTGCACTCGGAAAACTTGTTTTCCGGATGCAATTTATATGCATATTGTGCATGCTGCTTATAGCAGCATGACCTTTTCACACAAAAAAATCATAAAATTAAAAATATGGAAGCGCAAGATCGTGATTTGCTTGCAATAATCAGGATACAAAGTATAATATTATTTAGAACTGTAGATGGCAGTGGAGTATATGCGATAGCACCTGCATAGTAACGAAAGGAAGACAATGATGGCAGAGACAAGCAGAACGGATAAAATTGAAGCAATTATAGACATTGGCAAATATGATCAAAAATTGGTGAAAGCCTTTGGGATACTGGCAGAGGAATTGGTGTCCGGTCAGACTGATATTCAATCAGTGGAATTTGGACAGGTCATGCAGGGAATTAACTGGACAGTAGAGGTGTTAAAGCAGGTGATGGATGTCATTCAGGAGGAGCCGGCACAGCTTGATATCGTGTCCATCAATGACGCGCTGACTGCTTTTCATAACGCGTATGCGCAGGAAGATACCGTACAGCTGGCAGCCGTGCTCAGAGATAAGATGATCCCGGCATTTCAGCAGATCTGTGAATTGGGAACGAGATATGAATGATTTGCAAAAAAAGATAAGTATTATTATACCCTGCTATAATGTGGAAAAATATATTGACCGCTGTGTAGACTCCTTGGTGGGACAGACCATTGGTATAGAGCATCTGGAATGTATCTTTGTGGATGATGCGTCTACAGACGGAACCATGCGTAAATTAGAAATTTGGGAAAAGCAATATCCAGATAATATTTTAGTAATAGCCTGTACGGAAAACAGGAAGCAGGGTGCCGCCAGAAACATAGGGATACAATATGCCAGTGCCGATTACATAGGTTTTGTGGATGCAGATGATTGGATAGAACCTGACATGTACGAAAAACTGTATAGCAATATTGTGTTATATGACGCGGATGTGGCGGTATGCAATTATAAACGCGATACAGGCAGGCAAAAGTTAGAAATGGGAAGAATACCGGGTAAGCGGGACCAGTATCTTAAAGTGACATCAGCTGGGGATCGGAAATTATTATATCATTTGGGGTTAGGTGGCGGTGTATGGAGCAAGGTATATCGCAAATCATTGCTTTTGGAACATGAAATTTATTTTCCAGAACAAATCTTATATGAAGATAATTATTTTGTGGCAGTATTGATCCAATACATCACTAGTATTGTATATGTCGAAGAGTTTTTGTATCATTATTATGTGAATATGGAATCAACCATTGTGAAAAGAAATGAAGCCTATCATTATCAGGATCGGTTAAAGATTGAGGAAATGATATTAAGAAAGTACATTGACGAAGGATGGTTGGAAACGTTTTATGATGAAATAGAGTTTCGATTTATTCGCTCGTATTTCATTGGTACGTTACATATATTGTTTACCAGATTTGATTCTATACCTGCGGAACTGATCCCCAAAATGAAGAATAGAGTGATTGCGCTTTTTCCAGATTATTCCAATAATCCGTTTTTGGACTACATGGGTGGATTGAAACCACAGGAAAGGATCTTGTTGGAGGGGTTGACCGGTGAATTGACTGCCGAAAAGATTCCGTGTATGCGAAAAAAATATCTTTCGTATATTAAAGAGCATCATGTATATTCGGGTGTGGTGGATTAATGTAATTATCCAAAATACACGATATAATATGCAGGAAAAGAAAAAAGCATAAGTTGTATGTGTAAGATCAGACAATTTGTGAAGAATGTAAGGCGGAGGAGAGTTATGTTAAATAATAAAACGATATTAATTACAGGTGGTACCGGATCTTTCGGTAAGAAGTTCTTAGAGATGATCTTTGATCGCTATGAGCCAAAGAAAGTCATTATTTATTCCAGAGATGAGTTTAAGCAAAGTGTCATGCAGACAGAATATAGAGACCGGGTAGACATGAGCAGGGTGCGTTTCTTCATCGGAGATGTGCGTGATCAGGAGAGACTATACCGGGCCTTTGAGGGAGTGGACTATGTAATCCATGCTGCTGCCATGAAACAGGTGCCTACTTGTGAATATAATCCAATGGAAGCGATCAAGACGAACATTCATGGCGCACAAAATGTTATCAATGCGGCATTGGACAAAGGTGTGAAGAAAGTGGTGGCACTGTCAACAGATAAAGCTGTGAATCCGATTAACCTGTATGGAGGTACCAAATTAGTATCCGATAAGTTGTTTATTGCGGCAAATGCCTATAGTGGTCAGGATGGCACGGTGTTTAGTGTGGTTCGCTACGGAAATGTGGCGGGCAGCCGTGGCTCTGTCATTCCGATCTGGCAGAATATTATTGATCAGGGGGGTACTGAGTTAGGTGTCACCGATATGCGTATGACCCGTTTCTGGATTACTTTAGAGCAGGGTGTAGAGCTGGTATTTAAGGCAATGGAGGAATCTAAGGGGGGAGAGACTTATATTTCTAAGATTCCATCGTTCCATATCGGAGATTTGGCAAAGGCAATGTTGCCGGATTGTACCATTCGTGAGATTGGTATCCGGGAAGGCGAGAAACTACATGAAGTTATGGTGACCAGGGATGATTCCCGTTCCACTTATGAATATGACAAGCATTATATTGTATATCCAAATTACACATGGGTACCGGATGGCACGATCGCGCCGGGTGGCAAACCGGTGGAGGACGGATTTGAGTATAATTCCGGCAATAACACCCAGTGGCTTAGTGTGGACGAGTTAAGAGAAGCCTTGAAGCATATGTAAAAATAGAAGGTGAAATGAGAATGACCGATAGATGTATTGCCATTATTACAGCCAGAGGCGGTAGTAAAAGGATACCGAAAAAAAACATAAAGGATTTTCTGGGAAAGCCCATTATAGCGTATTCCATTGAGGCAGCGATTTCTTCTGGAGTATTTGATGAGGTAATGGTATCTACCGATAGTGAAGAAATTGCCACGATCAGCAAACAATATGGTGCAAAGGTACCATTCATGCGTAGTGAGAGAACGTCCAATGATTACGCTACAACAGCCGATGTATTGCTGGAGGTTTTGGAGGAATATCATAAGAGAGGACAAACATTTTCCTATATGTCGTGCATTTATCCTACCGCTCCTTTTATTACAGCGGAAAAGCTGCAACAGGCGTATCAACAGCTTGTAAGTCATAAGGAAGCCACGGAATTATTACCAGTGGTGCCATTTTCCTATCCTCCGCAGCGGGGATTTGTCATGGCGCAGGAATATTTGGAAATGAAATGGAAAGAAAACTTAAATGCCCGGTCTCAGGATTTAGAGAAGATGTATCATGACTGTGGACAGTTTTATTTTTATCGTGTGGAAAAATATCTTGCCGCCAAGGGACAGATAGCAGGGGGGATCGTTCCCTTTGTGCTGGATGAGCTGGAGGTGCAGGATATTGATCATGAGACAGATTGGAAATTAGCAGAATTAAAGTATCAATTATTGATGCAAGGGCAGCAGTCCTAAGGAAAGGTTGTATCGAAAGGAATGTCATATGATTGGATTTCGTGTGGATGCCAATGAAAGGATTGCAACGGGTCATCTGATGCGCTGTCTTGCGATTGCGTCCGCGTGTCGCAGCATTGGGCAGGAATGCGTTTTTTTTCTGGCAGAGGAAAAGGAGACAGACAGATTGCGGCAATGGCAATTTCCTTATCGGATTATGGACACCAGATGGGATGCGATGGAGCAGGAACTGCCAGTGTTAAAGGAATATTTACGGCAGGAACAGGTGGATTATCTGGTGGTGGATTCCTATCAGGTGACGGCAGAGTATCTGCGGCAATTAAACCAGTGCATACCGGTGTTGTATATTGATGATATGGCATATGAAAGATATGCGGTAGATGCAGTATTGCATTATGGGATGTGCGATGATAAACAGGAATATTTAAAAAAGTATCAGCATACAGACACACAGGTGCTGGCAGGGATCGAGTATACCCCATTGCGGGAAGAATTTCAGGGGGTGTCACAGTCAGAGGAAACCGGGCAAAAGGTGATATTAATTACCACCGGAGGAACCGATCCGTATAATATCACAGGCGGGATACTGCAAAAATGTCTGTGCAATGGGTTATTTCAGGAATATACTTTTGATGTAATCGTGGGAAGTATGAATCAGTATGTGGAGACTTTGCGCCAGATAGAGCAGGAGTATGCGCAGATTCGTCTATATCAGAATGTGACACATATGAGTGATTATATGCGCCGGGCTATGATGGCAGTTTCCGCGGGGGGGACAACCTTACTGGAATTGTGCGCCTGTGGTACACCGACAGTATGCTTTTCCTTTGCGGATAATCAGCAGGAGGGCACACGCAGTATGCAGCAAAGGCGTGTGATGCGGTATGCCGGAGATGCCAGGACAGATGATGTGGTATCGGTGATCGTAGAGGAATTAGAGACGTGGATACAGAATCCGGGGGACCGGGAGAAGTACGGAACCAGGATGAGACAGCTGGTGGATGGTATGGGAGCGAAACGAATCGCAGAATTTCTCAGAAATGAGGAACAGAATGGAGATCGATAATGAAGTTATATGAGAAAATCAGTCGTGGTGAAGTCTATGTGATTGCAGAGATGTCGGCGAATCATGCGGGGAAGATAGAAAATGCATACCGGATTATTGAGGAGGCCGCCGCAGCTGGGGCGGATTGTGTCAAGATACAGACCTACACGGCGGATACCTTGACGATTAACTGTGCGGATAATCCCTATGTGATCAAAGGGGGATTATGGGATGGTTACAATTATTATCAGTTATATCAGGATGCGTTTACGCCCTGGGAGTGGCAGGCGGATTTGAAGCGAAAATGTGAGGAGGCAGGGGTGGATTTTTTGTCCACACCGTTTGATCCTACGTCAGTGGATTTTCTGGAGAATTTAGGAGTGGAGTTTTATAAGATCGCTTCCTTTGAATTAATTGACATCCCCTTGATTGAGTATGTGGCATCCAAGGGAAAACCTATGATCATGTCGGTAGGGATGGGAAGTGAAGAAGAAATCCAGGAGGCATTGGAAGCCTGTCATCGCCAAAAGAACGATCAGGTGGTTTTATTAAAATGCTGCAGTCAGTATCCGGCGAAATATGAGGATATGAACCTTCGGGCGATTCCGGTATTAAAGGAACAGTTTCATACGCCAGTGGGATTATCGGATCATTCCTTTGGTTCGCTGGGTCCGGTGGTGGCAGTGTCATTGGGGGCACAGGTGATCGAGAAACATGTTTGCCTGAGCCGGGAAACGGAGAGCCCCGATGCTGGTTTTTCCATGGAGATGAGTGAGTTTGCACAGATGGTACAGGATGTACATAATGCCGTACAAATTATGGGGCGTCCGACTCTGGAATTGACCCAGCATGAAAAAAACGGACTGAGTGGAAGGCGTTCTCTGGTGGCGGTGCAGCCGATTGCAGCAGGAGAAGTTTTCACACCGGAAAATGTGCGCAGCATTCGTCCGGCGATTGGTATCAAACCGAAATACTATTCGCAACTGCTGGGAAGGAAGGCAAAGAAGGCATATCGGTTTGGGGAACCCATTGATATGGATGCGTTGCGCTAAATTAGAGAGCCGGAGCGTTTGGAGCGCAAAGCGGATGGGAATAATTAGAATGAACGCGGGAATATGTTTGGAGTAAGTCCTGCAGTGCAGGAAATGAATGGGTTGATTGATGGCAATGGTGAAGAAGATTTTATTATATGATTGGGGAAGTTTGTCACAACGGGATTTGCAGGAATCGTTAGAGAGGTTTGCACCAGGGTATGAACTGATTATATGCGATCTGACATGGAAGAATTATGATGAAGATCCGCAGTTTACGGAGGCGTTTGTGCAGATTATAAGAGAGAAACAGATTACTCTTTGTCTCTCCTTTAACTACTTCCCTCTGATCGCCAGGATCTGTGCAGATCACAATCTGTTGTATGTGTCGTGGGTCTATGATTGTCCTCATAATACACTATATTCGGACACTCTGGCATTGGACACGAATCTCATTTTCACGTTTGACCGGATGCAGATGGAACAATTTCGTGGGAAAGGTGTCTCGCAGATTTACCATTTGCCATTGGCTGTGAATGTGGGACGGTTAGATGCCATACGCGCACAGGTTTCGCCAGAGGCGCTACAGCAGAATTTTGCTGCTGAGATATCATTTGTAGGCAGTCTTTATGAAGACAATTTTTATAAACAGATAACATATCTACCGCCGTATATCAAAGGATATCTGGATGGAATATGCCGCTGTCAGATGTGGTTATATGGGGCAGACCTGTTGGAAGATGTACCAGATGATATATTACTTAGCCAGTTACAGAAATATGTTACCCTGTCGGTAGATGCGGGTTATACCATGACGTATCGTGAACTATTTTGTGATAATTTTTTAAGCAAGAATATTTCTCATCTGGAGAGGACGGAGGCGTTGCATCGTTTGGCAGAACGATATCAAACGGTGCTGTACAGCAATAGTAGTGTGCAAGACGAGAATGTGATGTGGCGGGGCACGGTGGATTACAGGAATCAAATGCCGCTAGTATTTATGGCATCGGAGTTAAATCTAAACCTTACGATTCGCAGTATCCGATCCGGCATCCCATTGCGTTGTCTGGATATCATGGGTGCAGGAGGCGTGCTTTTGAGTAACCTTCAACCGGAGTTGATGGAATATTTTCAGGAAGGGGTTGAATGGATTGGATTTGGTGATGTGGAGGAATTGTTGGACAAAGCAGAATTTTATCTGGCAAGAGAGGAGCTGAGACAGGAGATCGCCAGAAATGGTTATCAGAAGGTAAAGGACGGATTTACTTATCAGCATGCATTACAAAGGATTTTACATATTGTGGAAGAGTATATATAATATATTATGAATAATCAATTAGAAATATTTTCTGTTGTATAATCTGCGAAAACAGTATATAATAAAAGAGATGGGAGGTGCATTTTAGAATGCACACATATAGCTTGAGTAAAAATTTCCGAGAAATAGTTAATACCATCCTTGTATCAAGTTCTATTTTGATTCTCTTGATATTGGAATATTTGCAGTGCGAAGATAGAATGTATGCATTTTTTGGAATAGAGCAGGGGTTTTGGTATGTGATTTGCAAAGTGTTTTGGGGGCTTCTTCCGTTTAGTATATATGGCGGGGTGACATTTGTATATAACCACTATGTTTGGAGATGGAAGTTGTTACAAAATTGGCATGGAGTGCCTGATTTGGCAGGTCGCTGGGAAGGGGTTGTTGTTTCTGAATTAAAAGAGCAAGATGTGCCAATTATGGTAATTGTAGAGCAAACTTGGACAAAAATAAAAATTAGGACTAAGACGGCAAAAGCAAGAGCCTATAGTGATTCTGCTATTATTGAAAGCACAGAAAGTGGAGAGATATATGTCAGATATTCTTTTATCAATGTAGATGAAAATAATGTTTCTTATCAAGGATATAATCGTTTACGTTTTGCTGAAAATGAATTGGCGGGGAACTATTTCACAGAGAAGGAGATTCCAGGTGAGTGTGGAAGAGGCAGCAAAGGAAAGATATATCTGCAGAAAGAGTAACAGAGTAGTGCTTTTACGAATATTATGATAATGAAAAGTGCTGCTAGTTTTGGCAAATGAAGGAGAAATGCAGTTTGACAATGGAAAAGGTAAAAGATCAATTAAAATGTGTAACAATAGAACATTTGAAAAATAACACTAAGGAATATCGTTGGCTTTCGGGATATTTTCGGATGTTGGGTATTTTTGTGGTACAAAGAAATTTAGAGATTACTTCTGAAGTTGGAAATGATTCGGTCGTGACCTTTTCTTTTGTGGAGAAGAAAGATACAGAGAAAAA
>JAUNIU010000127.1:0-814 GCA_030523265.1 Eubacteriales bacterium
CATGTTTTTTGTTAATAAAATCCTTAATAATACTAATCAAAGAATGAAATTCAATTCCCCTTACTTTCCCGCCAAAAATAGCAATATATATAGTCGGCAATAATAACGGATTATCCATCAATCCTTCTGCAATCTGAATCAAAACATTTCCCGGTGAATTAATAGTCGTTTTAATACTCACACTCTCTTTATTACCATTTCCCAAAATTTGGGCAGATGCCAATACAAATTCCGAAAAATCTACAGCATTAATGTCTTTTTTTCTTCGTATTTTCATCGAGAATGTTATTTTATTATCATAATAGTACCACGGAAAAGATTCACATAATATGTGCTCTGCATATTCATTTAAATTACTTAAACTGTGACGATTTACCCCTATTGCATTTGACAGGTGTATACTCAAATCTTTCTTATCAATCTCTTTAATCACCTCTATTTTTCTTCTCTTCAAATACGGACAAAAATATTTTTCATTAAAATCCATTAAGTTCTCCGTATCACTATTCATCTTTTTTTCTAATTCAACTGTATACACTTTTTCATCTGCTTCATAATATTTTTTAATATATGCTATCGTAATTTTCTTTTCGCCTATAATGACTACAATATCATTTTCCTTCAATTCAAAGCAAAATCTCAAGCATTTATTTAGTACTGTTCCCGGTACTTTTTCTTTATACTCTTTCTCAATCTGACTTTTTAAATAAGCTGCTTGTTCTTCAGGCATCCCTTGTGTCAAATCTCTCTTTCTAATCCAGTTCCATCCCACTGCAATATACTTTTCTTTGATAAATTCATTGTAAAAAAGATT
>JAUNIU010000127.1:824-7749 GCA_030523265.1 Eubacteriales bacterium
TCATCAAAGAAAAAGCCTCTCTTTGCTCTTACCATCCAAAAATTTGTATTCTTTGAAAAATCACTAATATCTAATATAGCCATATTGCACACCCTCCTCATTTGTCAAATAAAATATTTATCTGTTGCCTACTCACATTTAGATACTCTGCCGCCCCTACGAATACAATCAAGAAGTCACCGTATTCTGACATTTCTCGTAATTGCTAAAGTTTTGCTATCATTCGAGCCATCCACAAAACTTTCTGCTAAACCAGAACTTATTCACACAATTCCTTACGGAGATTTTCACAATCCTGTGCCATTTCTTGCATATCCTCGTCAGGAACCATCTCATGAAGGTCGTAAGCCAGTGGCTCTTTTGCAAATTGAGCCAGTGCCTTGTTCATAGCATTTTTTTCTTCTTCGGTAAAAGTAATGCGGACAATAGCTTCATTCTCAGTATCCAGCAATTCTCCCAAGGCCACACTGCCATTTACAGAACACTCTAACATCAAAGCCGCCAGATCGGTTATCAAATCGATGGCATAATAAAAGTCATACTCTTCACCTTCTGCGTCAGTATATCCCAGGTCGGGAGAGGCATGGAAATCCCAATTCAGTTTATTCAAACCCGTATCTGCAAATATTTCACGCAAGGATATCTCTGATTTTTTCTTATCAATTAAATAATCCAGCAAGGTTAGGCTGTCATCTGTTCCCCCAATGTAATTACCCCAATATTTTTCGATGTACATTTCACTGCCTCCTTACCATTCCTGATTTATTAACTTCCTTTTGTCATATCTTAGCATACCAACAGTTTTGTATCAATGCCGAATATTACATCTTTTCTCACATATAAAGAGCAAAAAATCTGTTTTCGTTTGGTTCACCATCTATACATTCTCATATATGAATATGAGATTTGTAAAACCTAATAAAGTTATCTGCTATTAATTTTCCTTTTCAAAAATTTTACTCTTTTTAAACAAAAAACTGCCCTTTATGCAACAGCATAAAGAGCAGTTTTTTGATAAAAAATTCCTTTATAAAATTCAAGTATGAAAAACTTATACACAAAATCCGTTTAAGCGCATACTGCTTAACACTCGCACGCAATCAGGCGTACAATAAAATGTGCTACTTACAAGCAATATAAATATCCATACTATCCCCATCCGTTTCAAAGCAGGGAATAACATCCTTTCCCGTTTGTTCCAGACCGTTCACGCGCATATACTCCATAAGCGTTTTATAGGCGTTAGGAATGGTCACAAAAGGATTTTCAAAGGGCCCTTCAATATGTATTGCTGCATACCTGTGGGCTGCCTGCTCGTGTATTTCAGTGCCAGGAGGGATGATCCCATCAGGCAGTATCCATGCCGCTTCGTAGCCGTGCATATTGAAAACATTGATCTGCTCCTGTGACACATTCGGGAAATCCCAGCCAATGACGCGAGGGTTATCCACGCCGCAGCTATGGGCAATGGAAAATACTCTGTCAATAGCATCCCCCTCTGGTTCGGAGCTTATCACAGCATGTTTTATATAGCGGAAAGCGGGGACGGTTTCGACACGCAAATTTGTATACGCTTCGCCACAAGCAACCATATCATCGCGGAACAAGTTGTCCAGCGAGCAATTAAAAAGCTTGCAAAGTTCTAAAGCCTTGTCCATTTCAGGCTGCGCTGTATCCAGCTCCCATTTTGATACGGTTTGACGGCTGATATTCATTTTTTCAGCCAAATCCTCCTGCGTCATATTTCCTCTCAGATGTCTTAAAAACTGTAAATTTTTCCCAAAGCTCATAAAATATTCTCCTTTTCTACTTTTTCTTGCGCCGCGTCGCATTATTAGTATAGTATTTTCCGCAACAAGCTACAACCAATCTGTATGTGCTATTTTTTTGAATCATGCAACTTCAAAGTGCGGAGAATATTTTTGATAATGAACGCAAGCTGCTAAAAGACTGAGCCATTACCCTTTTCAACATACCTTATCAATAAGGGGCATAACGCGGTATTCGTCAAACGCTCGTGCAAGCATGGTGCTTTCCTCATTACTCACAAAAAACTGCCCTTTATGCCGAAACATAAAGAGCAGTTTATTCATTCTAATATTATTGCACTACCACTTCTGCCGAAGTATTATTTATCAGCAATAGCAGCCTGCGCAGCAGCCAGTCTTGCGATTGGCACACGGAATGGAGAACATGATACATAGTCCAGACCAATCTTGTGGCAGAACTCTACGGAAGAAGGATCTCCACCGTGCTCTCCACAGATACCGCAGTGAAGTGTAGAACGAACCTTCTTACCCTTCTCTACAGCCATCTCCATCAACTGACCAACACCTGTCTGATCCAGCTTAGCAAATGGATCGTTCTCGAAGATCTTTGCATCATAGTAAGCATCTAAGAACTTACCAGCATCATCACGAGAGAAACCGAAGGTCATCTGTGTCAGATCGTTTGTACCGAAGCAGAAGAACTCAGCCTCTGTAGCAATTTCATCAGCAGTCAGTGCTGCACGAGGAATCTCGATCATGGTACCAACTTCGTACTTCATATCAGAACCTGCTGCTGCGATCTCAGCATCAGCAGTCTCAACTACAACCTTCTTCACAACCTTAAGCTCTTTGATATCTCCAACCAGTGGAATCATGATCTCTGGCTCAACGTTCCAATCCGGATGATTCTTCTTCACATTGATTGCTGCGCGGATAACAGCAGTTGTCTGCATCTTAGCAATCTCAGGATAAGTAACCGCCAGACGGCATCCACGGTGACCCATCATTGGGTTGAACTCGTGTAAGGAATCAATGATCGCCTTAATCTCTTCTACGCTCTTGCCCTTGGCATCAGCCAGCTTCTTGATGTCTGCTTCCTCAGTAGGAACGAACTCATGAAGTGGAGGATCCAGGAAACGGATCGTAACTGGGTTTCCTTCCAGTGCCTCATAAAGAGCCTCGAAGTCTCCCTGCTGATATGGAAGAATCTTTGATAAAGCTTCTTCTCTCTCTTCTACTGTATCAGAGCAGATCATCTCACGGAATGCAGCAATTCTGTCTTCCTCGAAGAACATATGCTCTGTACGGCACAGACCGATACCCTCTGCGCCCAGCTCACGAGCTTTCTTAGCGTCTGCAGGAGTATCTGCATTGGTACGAACTTTTAACTTTCTATACTTGTCAGCCCAAGCCATGATGCGTCCGAACTCACCAGCGATGGTTGCATCCACAGTAGGAATAATTCCATCATAGATGTTACCAGTTGTACCATCGATAGAGATCTCAGAACCCTCTGTATATGTCTTACCAGCTAACTCAAACTTCTTGTTATCTTCGTCCATAACGATATCGCCACATCCAGATACACAGCATGTACCCATACCACGAGCAACTACGGCTGCGTGAGATGTCATACCACCACGAACTGTCAGGATACCCTGTGCACTCTTCATACCAGTGATATCCTCTGGAGATGTCTCAAGACGAACCAACACAACCTTCTCGCCACGAGCAGCCCACTCTACAGCGTCATCTGCGGTAAATACAACCTTACCACAAGCAGCTCCCGGTGAAGCACCCAGTGCCTTTGCTACCGGAGTAGCAGCCTTCAATGCAGCAGCATCGAACTGTGGATGAAGAAGAGTATCTAAGTTACGAGGATCGATCATGGCAACTGCCTCTTCCTCTGTTCTCATTCCCTCATCTACTAAATCACAAGCAATCTTCAGAGCTGCCTGCGCAGTTCTCTTACCATTACGTGTCTGAAGCATGTACAGCTTTCTGTCCTCTACTGTGAACTCCATATCCTGCATATCTCTGTAATGCTTCTCTAATGTCTCACAAACATCCTTAAACTGTGCAAATGCCTCTGGGAACTCCTGCTCCATCTGTGCGATTGGCATTGGAGTACGAACACCGGCAACCACGTCCTCGCCCTGTGCGTTCTTCAAGAACTCACCCATGAGCTTCTTCTCACCAGTAGCCGGGTCACGGGTAAATGCAACACCAGTACCACAGTTGTCACCCATGTTACCGAATGCCATAGACTGTACGTTTACTGCAGTTCCCCAAGAATATGGGATGTCGTTGTCACGACGGTATACGTTTGCACGAGGGTTGTCCCAAGAACGGAATACAGCCTTAACTGCGCCCATCAACTGCTCCTTCGGATCATCCGGGAAATCGTTTCCGATCTTAGCCTTGTACTCAGCCTTAAACTGAGAAGCCAGTTCCTTCAAGTCATCCGCAGTCAGTTCAACGTCCTGCTGAACTCCTCTGTCTGCTTTCATCTTGTCGATCAGTTCCTCGAAATACTTCTTACCAACTTCCATTACGACATCAGAATACATCTGGATGAAACGGCGATAGCAGTCCCATGCCCAACGAGCATTACCAGACTTCTCTGCAATGGTATTTACTACAGTCTCATTTAAACCAAGGTTCAGGATTGTATCCATCATACCTGGCATAGAAGCACGAGCACCGGAACGAACGGACACCAGAAGCGGATTCTCCTTATCACCAAACTTCTTGCCGGTAATCTCCTCCATCTTTACGATGTACTCATTGATCTGACCCTGAATCTCATCATTGATTTCACGACCATCCTCATAATACTGAGTACAAGCCTCTGTAGTAATGGTGAAACCCTGTGGTACAGGAAGGCCCATATTGGTCATCTCTGCCAGGTTAGCACCCTTACCACCGAGAAGTTCACGCATGTTAGCGTCACCCTCGCTGAACAAATAAACCCATTTCTTTGCCATTGTAAAGTTACCTCCTAAATAATATTAATTGTTGCGAATGGGCATGGTACGCCCACTGTTGACTTTATCGCTAACATATAGTATACCATATATCCCACCACTGTGAAAAGACCTTTTTTTACAATTTCAATCATTTTTTATCAACTTCTTATTCTGCCATATCACGGTCAAAATCACGCTACTCATCATCATCCAAATCATCTCCCATGAACTCACGATTGGTAACACGCTTTTTGTCACGGTTCTCCTCCACCAGCGCAGACAGCTGTTCCTTTACCTCCATCGGATTCTTGATATTGACTAATGCAAAATCCCCCAGGGTCTTATCCGCAGAAGATATCTCAATCGTTCCCATACCAAAGAGCTTCTGTGTCAGACTGCGCGATAAGGAAATGTCCAATATCCGGTACAGGCGCACCTCATCTTCCACCGTTTTTAATAAACCGCTGGTTACAAACAAACGATCCTCGGACAATGCATATTTGGTAAACGTCCATGGCAATCCACACCACAAACGCTTCCGCTCACTCCACACATAATTATTATCTGCCATTATTTCCTCCATTCTGATTGTCTTGTTCTGAAACCGCACCAGAAATATCAGATTTCCATTACGATAACAGAATCCATATCCCTTCCTGTTCTTTTCGTATCACACCGTCAGACTTCCCATCGGCGATAAGATTATGCTATCACATTTCCTGCCAAAAAGAAATCCTTATCTTACAGCATCCCGCTGAGACAAATGTACCAAATATGTCCCCTGACACAGCCGTATCAATTTCTCATTCCCCGGACAACGTGATCCTTTGTCGCAGGCATATCTTTTCACTGGAAGCCCCCACCATGATTTCATACACGCCGGATTCCAGCACTTTCCGTCCCTGTTCTTCCGAATAGTAACACAGATCTGCCAAAGGGATGTCAAACGATGCTGTCCTCACTTCATCCGCGGCAATCTGCTTCTCACGGACAAAGGCTAATAACGTCTTACGGGGACGCTTTACCACCGAGCCTATCTTCCTGCCATACACTTGTACCACTTCATCGGTGGTACGTGACTGGATATTACGTATCCTGACTTTTACCCGCAAAGTGCCATAACTCGGTCTGTTCCACCGCACCGCGCCAGATGCAGGTGATATGGTAACATTTTCCCCATCCATTCCCGTCTCTACTTCCTGCCCGAAATCGGTCTTCTGGCATTCCTGCACTTCCACCGTCAGATCTTCATAATCAAAGCCACTATATGTCAGTCCATGCCCAAAAGGATATAATACCTCTCCCGGATAGTATTGATAGGTTCGTTCTCCCCGAATGATATCATAGTCATCCATTGGCGGCAGATCCTCCGCCGAACGATACCATGTCATGGGCAACCTCGCCGCCGGTGAAACATCTCCTGTCAGCACATCCGCAATACCGTGTCCCAATTCCATCCCACCGGATGCCGTGTTGAGAATCGCCGGAATGTATTCTTTTGCCCAGCTGATCGCAAAAGGTATGCTGCTGACCAACACCAGCACAGTATTGGGATTTGCAGCATACACAGATTCCATCAGATGCTGCTGGTACTCTGGCAGGTTCAAATGCGTACGGTCAATCTCTTCTTTGCAATTAATCATGGGATTTGGACCCAGATATAAGATGGTGATATCCGCCTGTGTGGCGGCTTTCGCTGCCGCCGCAATACCATCCCGCACCGTTTCCAAACCGATCCGCACAGTATCTTGCTTTTTGTTCCGGGCGGCTTCCCGGTCGTAACCAGCCACCCCCTCCTCCGGCACATCCTCTGTCGCGGTCTCCATCGGAACACACAGACATCCCTGTTCATCAAAACCTATCGGAGTACCATTCCAGGAACGCAGTTCACAGACCACATCATTCTCCTGCCTGCTTAACTGGTATATCTCCTTGACAAACCAGCCAAATGCCTCTTGGGAGGTGGCAGCCAGCCGTCCGTCCTGCCCTTGATCTGCTGCATCCCTGGTTGTTACCAGCTTGCCATTACTGCAAGCCCGCAGAGTAATCCTGCCATCCCCCCAGTATTCGATCTGAAAGGTCTCTGCCTCTTCATAGGAAACCACACGAATACTTCCATCTGTGGCATCTATCCCCAGATACTGCGCGGTCTGTGCTTTCCCTGTATCATCTCCAGACACACCATGG
>JAUNIU010000128.1 GCA_030523265.1 Eubacteriales bacterium
GGCACCATTGGTATCCAGAAAAGCACGGGAAATATTTACGATAACCTCGCCTCTCCATACCAATACCAGTCTAGGCTCTTCGGTAACCTCTGCCACCACCACTGCTTCCAGATTTTCTTCCTCTGCATAGGCTAACATCTTATCTACATCGGTATCCGCAACCACAACTGCCATACGTTCCTGAGATTCGGAGATCGCCAACTCCGTACCATCCAGGCCTGCATATTTCTTTGGCACCTTATCCAAATCCACCCGCAGACCATCTGCCAATTCACCGATTGCCACCGATACACCGCCGGCACCAAAATCATTACATTTCTTGATAATGGAGCTGACCTCTTCCCGGCGGAACAAACGCTGAATCTTGCGCTCCGTCGGTGCATTTCCTTTCTGAACCTCCGCACCGCACACATCGATAGACTGTGTAGTATGTGCTTTGGAAGATCCTGTCGCACCACCGATGCCATCACGACCGGTACGACCTCCCAATAATATAATCTTATCTCCCGGATCACTGTTTTCCCGAATGACGTTACGCCTTGGAGCAGCGCCCATAACAGCACCGATCTCCATACGCTTGGCAACATAATTCGGATGATATACTTCATGCACCAGACCAGTTGCCAGACCAATCTGGTTTCCATAGGAACTATAACCCTGTGCGGCACCTGTGACAATCTTGCGCTGTGGCAATTTGCCAGACAGGGTATCCCGCATGGATACCGTCGGATCGGCGGCACCTGTGACACGCATCGCCTGATATACATAACCACGACCGGACAGCGGATCACGGATGGCACCACCCAGACAGGTGGCAGCACCACCAAATGGCTCAATCTCCGTCGGATGATTGTGTGTCTCGTTTTTGAAGAACACCAGCCATTCCTCTTCCTTACCATCAATTTCTACCGGCACAACAATGGAACATGCATTGATCTCGTCGGATTCTTCCATGTCCTCCAGTTTTCCCTCTGCTCTTAATTTCTTCATGGCTAACAGAGCGATATCCATCAGGGAAACAAACTTATCCGGACGGTCTTTATAAAGTTCTTTTCTTGCCTCCAGATATTCGTCATAGGACTGTTTGATCGGTGCCTGATAATAACCATCCTCAAACTTGACATTCTTTAATTCTGTCAGGAATGTGGTATGACGGCAATGATCCGACCAATAGGTATCCAGGACACGGATCTCTGTCACCGAAGGATCGCGTTTTTCCTCGGAAACAAAATAGTTTTGAATATGCTGAAAATCCTGAAAGGTCATTGCCAGATTTAAGGAGGCATATAATTCCTTCAATTCCGGTTCCGCCATATCCTTAAATCCGGTAAAGACAGCCACATCCTCCGGATCATCAAACTGCTGTACTAACGTCTCCGGCTTGTGCTCGTCTGTTTCACGGGAGTCCACCGGATTGATACAATAATCCTTTAAACGCGCGGTTTCTTCCGGCGTAAATGTCCCCTCAAAGACATATGTGGTCGCCGAACGGATCACCGGATCTTCTTTCTCATTCAGAAGCTTCACACACTGCTCCGCAGAATCCGCTCTCTGGTCAAACTGTCCCGGCAGATACTCCACCGAGAATACCAAAGCATCCTCTGCCACCTCAAACGTCTCTTCGTAGTAATCATCCACCGGTGGTTCTGAGAAAACCACACCCAGCGCCTGCTGGTAGATCTGTTCACTTAAATTTTCCACATCATAGCGAATCAACACCCGCACTCCTTGTAATGATGTGATTCCCAGATAGCGTCTTACCTCTTCCTGCAATTCCTTTGCGCGTACTGCATAAGGCGCTTTTTTCTCAACATAAATTCTCTTTACATTTCCCATGGTATGCCTCCATTCTAGTCTGTATGATTACTACTGATCTTCGCTTGTCGCCTCGGAAGAATCACTTTCTGCCATCTTGGACAGATCATCTGCTGTTACGATGGATGTCGTAACCGTTCCAATCGTGACATCATCCCATACAGAATCATAGGTCTTAATGGTATAGTCCTTCTTGATCTCATCTAACCAGGAATAATAGGCGTCTGTCTTGGCATTTTCCACCGCTTCATCGCAGGCTTCATCATAACTTTCCGTAGAATTATTATTCACCATCTTGACAATCATATAATAACCGGTATCTTCATCTGCGATCACATCTGAGATCTCACCATTTTTCATCGCTTTGATCTTCTTGACATTCGCATCTGATAAATAGTCAGACCAACCATCTTCCTCGGTAAACGCATCCTCTTCAAAGGTGATGCTGGACTCGGAATCCTCTCCCAGCAACGTTGTGAAATCATCCGCCTTTTTCGCTTTCTTGGCTAATTTCTTTAACTCTTTCTCCAAATCAGCAATCTCTGTATCCTCCCGGTCAACTGATTGCCCTGTCTGCTCATCATAATAAGTCTTGGAGAAAGAATAATATTCGATATCATATTCTCTCAAATCTGTTTTTGAAACTTCGGCGATGGCTTGTTTTTCATCTACTGTTGCATCGGTTTCCGCCTGCTTGTCTTTCTTATAGCGATCTGCCAGAATGCGTTTTTCAAACCGCTTCACTAATTTATTCTTGGAGATGGCCAACTGCATTTTCTGTGACCAGGATAATCCCTTCAAAGCTTTCTGCGCCTGCTCTTCGGCATCCTTTTTCTCATCATCTGTCAGCTTATAATCTGCTTTCACAGCTTCCTGATACAATACTTCGTACTCGGTTTCCGCATTGATGATCTCCTGCTTCAATCCCTCTGCATTGGATAAAGAAGTGTCTACCGTTGGGTCTTCTCCCATATAAGAGGCATCCCACACAGAAGTCCCCATGTACTGCTCATAGAGTTCATTGGAAGGCAGATACTCACTCTCACGCTCATAGATCGGATACATCATATTGTCCATAGAAAATTTTGTGTCATTTACCTTTAAGACAATCTGTGGTTTAAACTGCTGTACCCCTACGCCGATACACAAAACCAGTACCAATAACACACAAAACACACCTAATACGATAGCCTTTGTATTAGGTCCCTGCGCTCCCCCGCCCAGCGTCGTCTTCGAGGACGGTGCCGATATTCCCTGGGGCTTCCTCTCTTCATTATTTTTGTTTAATAGTTTTTTTGATGAATTCATTTTAAATTCCTCCAAATTGTAATCTATGCTCTTGTTATTCCATGAGAAAGCATACTTTTCCTATAAAAGCCAAGAGCGCTATCTTATATTCTAGCGAAAAACAGTAATAAGTCAAGATCGAATACCAGAAAAGAAATTCATTTCCCTATGATTTTTTTGTGAACAAATTTTTTCCAAAAAAGCATTGACAAGCAGAAAAATAACTGCTATTATGTTACTCGTGCTTACAAAATAGATTGTTTTACATAAGCTATGCGGAAGTGCTGGAATTGGCAGACAGGCTAGATTCAGGTTCTAGTTCGGATTTCCGAGTGAGGGTTCAAGTCCCTTCTTCCGCATTTATCCAAGAAAAAAGAACTTCTGACGAAGTTCTTTTTTTGTGTGTAAATTATTTACTTGCATTTTCCGGCAACACAATGCCGGTGACAGCACCATAGTGCTGTCACTGGAACAACATTGCCTCCCGCAATACCAGATTCGCATTTGCTTTCCAAATAGACGGAAATTCTGAGATAGGTCCTGGACACACACGTCTCCCGATCTCCAGAGTAATACTCGGCAGATGCTTTTGGTACATAATAAATTCCCGCAGATTACCACTGCTTCCCGAATTTCCGCTGCTGTAACTGGCAGCGCTGGCATAACCGGTTACTTTACGGGCGGTCTCATACATTCTCTCTGTATTGGTTGCGACGCTGCCGGACAAGCCGGAATGATCTCCAAAGACAATCGAACCCATGGCATGATAATTAATGACTGCCTTTAGATTCCGCCGTTTCAATTCGTTGATTCGTTTGATGATCGCCTTGGTTTCTTTTGCATTCCCCGCTTTTTTACCGCTGTACCCCTGACTTCCCGCAGAACTCTTTACCACAAAATGATACGGGAAATTTTCATTGAGATCCACACCCTTTGCATTGGCTTTCCATAGGGACGTATCAATACCTTTGCTGATTTTCTTTAAGTTTTTCCGTAATTTTTTATTTTTGATCTTTTGTATCCCATATTGGGAAATGGTCACCCCGTCCGGATTTGCCATAGGAATATAATGTACACAGACCTGCTGGAAGACACTGCTCATCTTCTTCCCTTCTGCCTCTTCATGATAGCTTCTGGCATAATATTCAATCTGATTCATGCACAACAGAGATGCCATATATTCTCTTGCATGCAAAGTAGAAATCACCAGGATGAACTTAGAGGCATTTTGATTTCCGATCACCACATCATAGAGATTTCTGCCATCCTCACTTTTGCCGATGACATTATAATGTATAATCCCCGGATAGCGCTGTGACAACTGGATAATATCCTGCACCATCTCATCATAAGTATATTTTTGATGATCAACCGCCACGATTTTGCGGTTATCATAAGACCTGCCTGCCGACTGCCCCTCACAGAGTATCTGCTTCTCCTTATGCATCGCTTTGACCATATACCGGTATTGAACGCCAGAGGTGAGTTTCCGGTCTTTGTATCTGCATAGTTTTGTCTTTCTAATTTGTCGGTAGCTTCCTCTGCCACTCTTGCGGTACACCAGATAATAATCCGCTCCCGCCACTTTATTCCAACGCAGTTCTGCCTCTTTGGGCGACTGGTACAAGATATTGATTCGTTTTGTTTTCTTTGGTACGAAAAACCGATAACTTTCGGATGCCGACAATTTTTTATGCTTTTTGGCATACGCCACCACTTTCACCTGGTATGTTTTTCCCGCCGTATATTTGACCAATCCCTTTTTCTTCTTTGTGGTTTTGACTTTTTTGAAACTGCCTCCTGCCTTTTTGACATAAATCTGGTACGAAACCGCACCCGGGACTTTGTTCCAGGTAACTTTCATTTTGCGTTTCTGCTGCTTCAGACGGAGTTTCACCGGCTTGGGCGTGGCAGTGGGCTTGGGCGTAGCTGTCACTTTGGGTGTCACCATGGGGCTCGGTGCCACTGTCTGAACCGGTGGCGCCGTCTGTGGCGGTGTCGTCACCGGTTCCGGCTGTCCACCAGCAGTCTCCGTCGGTTCCGCCGTCTGCGCTACCTCCGTGCGATATCCCGCATTCACCCGGTACTGCGAAAACGTTCCCATCCAGAAGAGTATAAAAAAAACACCTGTCAGTGTTAATATGGTTCTCTTTTGATTGCTAAGTTTATGTAACATAGAAATGCCTCCAAACTATGTGCGCCTAATATTATTGGTACAAATTATAGCACAGTTTTCCCATTCTGACCACCCACTTCCAATATTTGGATGCCATCATAGATTGCCAGCCTCCGCTATACATAAACAGGAGGCCGGCAATTTGTCTGCATCTGAAACCATTATTTCCCCAGATCTCTGTTTTTGTCCTCTCCCATGCCGGATTCATAATACGGTGACATGGATAGCCTTACAAAATACCCCTGCGATGCATCACAAGCCGGACAATTCTGCGGTGCGTTGGTGGCTTCGATCACATAACCACAGTTTAGGCACACCCATCCGGTTTTCACATCGGATACAAATAATTTCCCTTCTTTCATCCACTGGTAGAACGTTTCAAACCGCTGCTGGTGAATCCGTTCCACATCCGCGATCATATAAAACTTCCCCGAAATTTGCTGGAATCCTTCTTCCAACGCAATATCACCGAACGTCCGGTATATCTCATCGGCTTCTCTGGCTTCATTTTCCATAGCATTCAACAACTGCTGTTCTACATTCTGTGCAGTATTGACTGGGTAATCGGCTTCTGGTACACGAATCTCCTGTCCATCCATCTCCGATAACAATTTGTAAAACACTTCTGCGTGATGTTGTTCCTGATATGCGGTCAGATCAAAGACCTTTTTGATCACATAGAGACCATTTTGTTGTGCTAACTCAGCGGCAAAGGTATAACGATTTCTCGCCTGGCTTTCCCCGGCAAATGCTTTCATAAGATTTTCTTTGGTTCTGCTGTCTGCTAATGTCATAAAACCTATCCTCCTATTTTTATTCGATACTGATAGGTTTTCCGAAATTATACACAGCTATACCTTAGAAAAAGAAATTCTTTCCAGAAATGAGGGGATTCCCCGGAAAGAAAAAAGGCCACTTCTGTGGAAGTGACCTCTCGGAATCATTGTTTTCACAATTAGTATTTGCGCTTACGAGCTGCCTCAGACTTCTTCTTACGACGAACACTTGGCTTCTCATAATGCTCTCTTTTACGAATTTCCTGCTGGATGCCGGCTTTCGCACAATTTCTCTTGAAACGACGTAAAGCGTTATCCAATGTCTCGTTTTCTTTTACAATTACATTTGACATAGTCTCACACCTAACCTCCCTCCAGTTGTAAATTTATGCTTCCAATACACAACTGTATAGGATAATATATTTACCATGAAAGAATCACTTCTCTCATACGCCAATTATACCATAATTTGCTAAATAGTCAACTGTTTTTTTCGAGTTTCCGTATTTTTCGTAATTTTCGTAATTTGTCTGAAATAGTGCAAAAAGCACACATCACAAAATCACATCTGAAAAACAAGTTTTCCAGATGTGATTTCTGTACATTCCGTGACAGCAAAAAGCCGGAAACCCAAAGGCTTCAATAATAATTATCGAATCTTTTATCTGCCACGATTAATATGCCTTAAAGGAATATACCCCGTAAGAAGTGGCAGAAGTGGCTTTCTTACCAATCTTTGCTTTTGGTACAATCCTTACATAATAGGTGACATTCTTCTTCAGTCTCTTCTTACCACACTTCTTAATCGTAACACTTCTGGTCTTTGCCTTTAATGACTTCACTTTCTTAAAACCGGAATGTTCCTTTGTAGAGATATACACGGTATAACCCGTTGCATTGCTAATCTTACTCCAGTTAATTTTCAGACTTCTCGACTTAGATTTCCACTTTGCAGATACCTTTTTCGGCAGGGCAATCGTCTTAAATGGAGACCATGCACTATATGCCTTAGTGGAACCACAATCTACATAAGAGCGAACACGGTATTTGTAGAAATTTCCCTCGATGAAATCCGCAATACGAGGGGAAGAATCTCCGGTGATCACCTTCTTGGACTTACCACTTGGTGTGGTGAACTGCCACTGCCACCCGTCTGTACTGTAGTTATTATTGGAAATACCAAAATAAAATACATTGATGCTCACAAAAGAATTTGTCACGCCAAAATTATTGGTATTAATGGCAGGACTTAAAGTCTTTACATACACGTAATCCGAATTTCCCTCAGCAACATATCCCGCGGAGGAACGACGGCATGCGCGTACGGTAACCCAATAAGCAGTAGCCGCAGCCAATGTCCTATTTGTGGAAACCACAGAAGATGATCCCTGTCCAATGACTGCATTATTACATGTCATGGTATAGTAATTTGCGCCGATAGCTCCGGTAACCTGCATGCTGAATCCATTTGTCTTCGCACTTTTCTGCACGGCATCCACACTTCCGCTCGGTGCTGTCACCACATCGATTGGTGCAGACACAGAGGAAG
>JAUNIU010000005.1 GCA_030523265.1 Eubacteriales bacterium
CTTTTCCTACAACAAATATTTGCCTTTTCCGTGTCATTCGACAAATACCTTTTCTAACACATCAGAAACCTGCGCAACAGGTACGATGTGAAGTGCCTGCTTCACTTCTTCTGCCACATCCTCCAGATCATCCACGTTTTCCTGTGGAATGTATACCGTCTGTACATCGGCACGCATCGCCGCCATAAGTTTTTCTGGCAAGCCGCCGATCGGCATCACTCTTCCCTGCAGGGATACTTCCCCGGTCATGGCAACCAGAGGGTTCACCGCTTTCCCCGTCACCAAAGACGCCACCGCAGTCGTCAAGGTTATACCCGCTGACGGTCCATCTTTTGGGACAGATCCTGCCGGTACATGGATATGCAAATCATGGTCCTTAAATAGTTCCGCTTTCTCTGGATACATGGATTTTACCAAGCTCACTGCAATTTGTACAGATTCCTTCATCACATCACCCAGTTTGCCGGTAATGACTGTCTTGCCACTTCCCTTGATAAACAAAGCCTCGATAAACAGGGTATCTCCCCCACCGGCAGTCCATGCCAGACCATTGACAATTCCCGGTTTTTTGGGTGCCGTAACCTGGTCATGCCGGATCGGTTTCTGATCCAGCAAAGTTCGCAGGCGTTTCGGACTGACCGTAATGGATTTCTGCTCACCCTTGACTAATTTTACGGCTGCCACCCGACACAGCGTATTCAGATTTTTCCGCAATCCGCGGACACCGGATTCCATCGTGTACTCTGCGATCAATGCATGCATCGCCTCATCTGTCACCTTTAACTGCTTCGCGCGGATTCCCGTATCCTTCATAGCTTTTGGCAATAAATGTCGCTTGGCAATCTCGAATTTTTCCATCGCCGTATATCCCTGAAAGGAAATCACTTCCATGCGGTTCAACAAAGGTTCCGGTATGGTATCTGTGCTGTTCGCGGTACATATAAACAGCACATCAGACAAATCATAAGGAACATTCATGTAATGGTCCGTAAAAGTATTATTTTGTTCCGGATCCAATACCTCTAACAGGGCGCTGGAAGGGTCTCCGGCATAATCCTTCGATAATTTATCAATCTCATCCAACACCACCACCGGATTTGAGACGCCGCCTCGTTTCATTCCCTCCATGATCCGTCCTGGCATGGCACCTACATAAGTACGGCGGTGACCACGTATCTCTGCCTCATCCCGCACACCTCCCAGACTGATTCGGACATATTCTCTGTGAAGTGCCTTTGCGATACTCTGTCCGATGCTGGTTTTCCCTGTACCCGGGGCACCCACAAATAACAAGATCGAACCGGACTGTTTCTTCTGTAATGTCATCACTGCCAACTGCTGAATAATACGGTTTTTCACCTTGGACAGACCATAATGGTCTTCTTCCAGTATAGCCGCCGCTTCTTCCAGATCGATCGGTTCTGTCTCCTCTTTTCGCCAGGACAGGGAAGTCACAAATTCCAAATAGTCATAAAGCATACCATATTCGTGTCCGTTTTCTCCCTCCTGTTTCATGCGGAGCAATACCTTTTTCGCCTCCCGCTCTGCCTCTTCATTCATGCCGGATTCTGCGATCTTTTGTGCAAACCGTTTCAGATCTGACATACTTTCCCCATGCATCTCGTCTAATTGATTCTGCAAATAGGCGATCTGCTTTTGCAGAGCATCCTCCCGGTATCGGTCCTCATTGGTAGATTTTTGCGCCTCTGCCGCCTCTTCGCTTAATTTCTGCATAGCCAGAAACTCATAGATAAACCGTTCTAATAATTCGGTCCGTTCCGAGATACGGTCTGCCGCCAGCAGATTATATTTCTCCTCATTTGGCACGGTTAAATATGTGGACATCCCTGCCACCATATCCTCCAGACTCTTCCACTGCATGATATAGCTTCTGGCAACGATACCCCATGGATATTTCTGTACAAAATCCAACAGAGCAGCACGCAGTGCCACGAAACGTTCTTTGCGGTTCGCCTCCTCCAGATCATCGATCTCCGGCCGTTGCACCGTCTCAAACAAGATATCCCCATCCTCTATCCGAAGGTTTTGCAAATCTACACGGGAATGGGTCTGTATACTGACATTCCCTTCTCCGTCTATCTGGCCAATCTCACCCGTCACCCCGATGGGATAGAAAGAATCTGCCGTCAGATGCTGTCTATCCTGCTCTTCCTTTAAAAGCAAAAACATCACCGATTCCCCAATCACAGGGTCTTCCCCTGCCAGTTCGCAATAATAATCTTTATTAAATAAAAAATGTACACCCGGGATCACGATTAAATTAAAAAATGGAATTGCGATCATATCATTTCCTCCATTACATATCCATAATAAAAAACAGCTATTAGCACTCATAAAAAACGAGTGCTAATAGCTATTATATCCTAGTTCTGTGATTTGTCAACTTCCAATACATTGAAGTTTGTGCTATTTCTTAATTTTGACCTTCTTGCCCAAACCTTTCTTGCAAAGGAATTTCTTATAAGCCTTCAGCTTTTTCTTTGGCACTTTGATGGTGGCTTTCTTGGAAATCCCCTGAAAAGCTCCGGCTCCCACGGAACTCTTGGTCAGCTTCTGGCTTTTGATGGTGATCGTTTTTAATTTCTTGCAATTTTTAAACGCCTGTTTGCCGATGGATTTTACATTCACCCCGATGGTGACTTTCTTGAGTTTCTTACACTTGGCAAATGCCTTGGCAGATATCGCCGTCACCTGATAATTATACGCCCCCAGTTTCACAGAAGATGGGATCACCACTTTCTTAACAGACTTGGTGGAAACCTTAACCACGGTCACAGCCCCCACCGGTTTAGAACTGTTTTTCAAATCCGGTGATTTCGTCACACGGTAAAGCAAATTACCTGACTTTGCCTGGTATCCCACTTTTAGGACTGTCGGTTGTGGCTGTGGAACATGATTTTGGCTGCTGCCTTTGATTGCCTGCTGCGCATAAGCATTTTTAGATGTATCAATCTCTCTGGTATTGGAACCTGCAAAACTATTGGCAGCAATACTGGTTACCGTAGATGGAATCACCATTTTATGAATATTCTGGCAATTTACGAAAGCCCCTTCTTTGATATCCGTCAGCCCCTCCGGCAATATGACCTCATTTAAGTTAGAGCATCCGGCAAAGGTGTTTGGTTCAATCGTCTTCACCCCGGATGGAATGTCAATCCTGTGCATATTGCTACAATTCTGAAACGCCCCGGTTCCGATGCTGGTCAACGTCTGTCCGGTGAATACCACTTCATTGAGATTGGCATTGCCGGCAAAAGCATAATTTTCAATGATCTGCAACGTAGCTGGCATGGTGATCGTATGTAGATTCGGGCATCCGGCAAAAGTATATTCCGGTATCACGGTGATCTGTGTCCCAGAAATATCCGGTGTACGGTTGGCAATATAAGCAAAACAATACTTTCCGATGGTTTTCACCGATGATGGCAACGTAATATCCAGATTATCATTATAGGCAAATGCCCACTCTCCTATATTTTCCACCTGGGATACCTGGGAAAATGTGATGCCTAATAACCCACTCTGATAAAATGCATAACTATCGATCGTCTGAACGGTATTGGACACTTCCACCTGCTGCCACCCCAAAGCCTGTCCGGCGTATGGCAGGATCTCCACGATCCCCTCCGGCATGGAATATTGCAGGCTATTATTTTGATCACGAAATCTCGGTGCCATACGATATAATTTCGTACCGTCATAAGACAGCAGGCACGCACCGACACCCTCCTGCAGATTGATACCGCCCTCATCGCTATCCCGGAAGTCTTCACTGCCTTCCAGTACGTCAAAACTGGCAATGGCACAATCGCTAAAAGTTCCGATCCCCACCGTCTTTAGTGATGCAGGAATCACCGCACAGCTTCCTCTGTCGGTGATCTCATAATACACGATCTCCCCCGCCACCGGCTCTGGATTTGTCGGTTCCTCTATCACAATTGCTGCATCTTCCTCCACAGACTGGGCATCCGATGCCACTGCGTCATCTGTATCACCCGGTGCTATCACCTCTCCGGCACTCCCGGCAATGACATAACTCACATTCCAGTCCTGCTGCTGTTTTTCGGTGACCTGCGCCTCCCGATATATCTCTCCTGTCTGATACACACTGATGGAGGTCAGACTGGTACAACCATGAAAGGCATCATCACCAAATACCTCAACCGTATCCGGGATAATAATTTTCTGAATCGCCTCATGCCCCTGAAATGCACCCGCAAATCCTTTGACCTCTATCCCCTGAATCGTCTGCGGAACCACCACCACTGCCGCCGGCTCAGTCTCGCTATTCACCGCTTCTCCTGTGGTGTCGTTCAGATCTGCAGTGACCACCACATCCTGATACCCTGTGACCATACCAGTCTCCACGTCAAAGGTAAAATAATCCTCCGGCGTCACTTCATAGATCCGATTGGTATCCACTGCCTGCGCCTTTGTGGCACCAGATCCGATCGCCAATACTGCTGCTGCACACAGCATCCCCCATAATTTCCATGTTCCCAACTTCATCCGGTATACCTCCTTCGTCAGAAAGAGTTTCGCACACGAAACTCTAAAACAATAATACGCTTTATATACAAGTATACTCTATTCATATCCGGTTGTAAAAGGGATTTTAACTTTGCCTTTCCCCATTTTGAGGATAACTCATGCTTATCTGATAAAACCGTCTGTTTTGCCAATAATGTCTGCCCGGCATGTGTATTATGAAATATTTGCAAATGGAAATCCGGTTGGAATTGCAGATTCCATGCCAGACAACTAGGCTTGATAGAAGGTCTTTGCTTTACGACGTTTCGATAGGATGCGCCTCGGAGGTTTGTCTGAAGCAGCATGCGACAGGTTCCGCTGTTTCCCTAGAGGCACACTCTCGTTATATAGGGGACGTAGCGGTGCATAATATACAAATGCCAGATAACCATGAGTTATCCGGTGCAAAATCGGAGAAAGGCAAAGTTTTAACGAATTACGTTTCGGTATTCCTCTTTTAATGGTACCTCTGCCTCCAATACGGCATGCTGTGCCAGAACTTCTAATACATCAACGCAATCCTGCCGCAGGATACGCGCCACCACCGGATCTGTCACCTGTGCCACATCCCGACGAAGCAATGGCAATTCTGTACAACCCAGGATCAGTTTTTCGGCACCACATTCCAGCAAAGACTCTGCCACTTTCCGAAACATTTCCCACTGCACCGGAACCCCTTTTTTGATCTGTTCGTATATGATCTGCATCACCAATTCCTGCATGTCCGTATCCGGCACAATGGTTTCCACCCCGGCCGCATCCAATTCTTTCCCAAGCACTCCACTCTGGATCGTGCCACTGGTGGCAAGGATTCCCACCTTTTTCACTCCAGCGTCTGCCACATCCTGCGCCACACACCGGGGCAGATGAATCATGGGAATATTAATGCGTTCCGATAAAGCATCATAAAAGTTATGTGCTGTAATACAGGGAATCGTCAAAAGTCCGGCACCTAATTTCTGCAGGCCCAGCGCCGCCTCGCGCAGTACCGGCAATGGATCTTCCGTACTTTTTCCTAAGATATACGCTGTCCGGTCTGGTGCATCCGGCAGACTTTCTAACAATACCCTTGGATGTTCCTGATCTTTCTTTGCATCTGTCATGCGGGTAATCAATTCCAGATAGTATACTGTTGCCATCGGTCCCAGACCACCAATAATCCCTATTGTTTTCATTTGCATCATCCTTTCCGTCGTTACCGTAATCACCCCGCCAGTTTTTCTCTTACTGCTAACTACTTTCCTGCAAGGCATCACGCATATAAAATACAAAAGGCGATGGCAGAAATTTTATGTAAACTGTACCAATTTCTGTACATCGCCTCATTGCGCATCCTATTCTTATTCAATACATTGCAATTCGATTCGTCAGATCGGATTGCGGCTGATCTTTTTCGTTGCCCGCTTTGGATACAATTCTTCCCGGAACCGGAATGTAGACCCTGTGCTGTACATATGCAGCTGCGCATCCGTCTGCAGACAGAAATATCCTTTCCGTGACCTCGGTGTCGTATCAAAGTGATACCAGCCACCCTTTACATACACCAGATTCCACCAGTGATTACTTCCGGTTCGCTCTGGATACCTGCGAATCATAATATGCGGAATCCCCGCTCTGGTAATCAACAATCTGGAGATAGAATAATACGTAAAACAGTCTCCACTGTGATTGCGAATACCCTTTACCGCAGTCGCACGCCAGTTGGTATGACTGCCACTGCCTACGTAGGAACAATGCCCTTTCACATATTCATAAATGGAACGTAACTTCTGTACATCGGAACCGGACTTTATACTCGTTGATAGTATGATGTCTGCCATTTTCTCAGCAACACCAGGTTTGTACACCTGTACTTTCGCCCATGCCTTCGTCTTATTGCCCGATTTATCCTTTGCGGTATAATAAACTTTATAGATACCCTCTTTATTCCATTTGATCTTGCTGGTATCCACCGTCACCGGCACTTTACCATCTCTGGCATCCACCGCCTTGACATGGTCTTTGAAACGATACGTATCCTTCTTATCCGCATAACAGATCCATACCGGTTCTCCATTGTAGACACTTTTCTTGCCAACCCATCCGGTGATCTCCGGACCTGTCAGATCCACATCACTCCACTTCAAAGTCCCCTTGCGGGTAGAAGCGCGGTACGTATACACCGCCTCCCCTGTGTACAATTCCACCTTGGTTAATTGCATTCCACGGATGGTTCCGGATGCATCTCCCTCACATTTTACACGGGCAGATTTTTTACCCGGTTTAATGTTCTGCGCCGTGAGTACCACAGTCTTTTTCTGGGTTTTCCATGTATAAGATGGGGCAGCTGTTGTGGCTGTAGGCTGCGGTGCCGCAGTCTCCTCCGCTGGCTGTGTGTCCGTTCCACTCTGCTCTCCTGTGGCATCTGCCTCTCCCATTCTCCGGGGTATCGTCATGCTGGCAGAAGCCACGGCCGGAAGAGAAGAAGCCACCTTCTCTTTGACCTGGACCTGATAATAATATTTGACTTTTAAGACTTTACCCTGTTTCGCTGTATTCTTTATCACAGCAGAATATTGGTAACTGTTCTCTCCCGTCTTTTTGATCTTTGGCGATGTTAATTTGACCTCATCCAATGCTACATCCAAAGACGGTTTTCCCTTTACCGCTTTCACAGTCAACGCAATCTTCTTAGACTGATATCCTGCTTTTTTCACCGTGATGGTCGCCTTACCTGCTTTCTTGCCTGTGATAACGCCGGAGGCATTGACCGAAGCCACGGTGGAGTCACTACTTTGATACCGTACTCCCTTTGTCCCCGCCTTGATGGAAAGCTGTCCGCCCACTTTGACCCGTTTACCGGACACCGATGCTTTCACTGTCTTAGCGGATGCCGTCTGTACATTTGCACCCATACCGATCACCAGCGCCAATACCAGTACCAAAAATGGGACACTGCCAATTCTTTTCATGATTTTTCATCCCCTATTATTTATTTCTTTACCGTAGTCTGTAGATATGTAATACCAGAGACTTTACCGTCTTTGACATTGATCTTCAAGGTGCAGTTGCCCTTTTTATAGACATATGCGCTATTGATCAACAGATCCGCCTTGTCATATCCCTTGCCATACTTCTTGACAACCGTTGCTTCTTTGCTGCCAATCTTGATGCCCTCTTTGGTCTTAACCTTGGCATTGCGGAATTTAATCTGCTGTACATACTCTGGACCATTATTCGTCTTGGAATATGTCGTCAGCCAGAAATTCTTATACTGGTAAATGCGGTCCTTCCCATCATATGCACAGCTCTTCTTGACCTGCTTCTTCTGTGGCTTGCCTGCCTTTTTGATCAATTTCTTGGCGGCACTGTCTGCAGACACGGAGACACCCTTGTACTTAAAGATATATCCCTTTGACTTTGCATCTGCGGTCTGTGCTACGGATAAACTTCCCGCAGCTAACGCCATTGCCATGCACACTGCTACGAATCTTCTGAATACTGTTTTCATCTTTCCCTCCATTCCAAAGCGTTTCACGCTTTCTCTGCGGTTCTCCCGCTGTTTCTACCAAAGCACGATCATGCCTGTCCAACTCCTGTTTGCTCTGGCGCTATCGTGCGTACCAGTTACGATCTCCCCTCACCTATCACAGAAAATCTGTCTCAATAACTTCGGATCTCTCCATACTGATCCAGCTCTTTTTGCTGTGCCTCAATCATATCCTCATAAAACCGATATTTCTCCTCATATACCTTGGCGATCCCGGTATCCTTCCGATGATCCTGCACACCATATTGCTCTGTGAGAACCTTACCCAGATATTCGGATAATTTATCAGCCCCTGAACGATTCAGATGCAATCCTCCGTCATAGGTGTCGGTTTCATAATCGATCCCTGTCTCTTCTAGTAAATCATAAAAATTGATATATGGCAAATCATATTTTTCCGCATACTCCAAAACCTGCTTATTTTCGGAATCATACCATACCGGAGAAAGACTTGGCGCTTTCATCAAAATAAGCTGGATATCATGATCCTCACACAGCTTGCGCATCTTGTCCAGATATTGCATCGGAGTTTTCCCAAACGCAACCCCTTTATCCTCCGCCGTTTCGCCCGTCTCTTCCGTCTCATCGGTGTCAGGATCTTCTTCCATGGAAGCCTCTTCCTCCTCCATCATCGCCCACAGATCTTC
The DNA here is from genome assembly GCA_030523265.1 of Eubacteriales bacterium. Lineage (GTDB taxonomy): Bacteria > Bacillota > Clostridia > Lachnospirales > Lachnospiraceae > Butyribacter. The sequence continues at coordinate 8,728 of JAUNIU010000005.1, forward strand.
TTCCGCATCGTCCGATGTTTCCTCTTCTTCCTCTGCTTCACTGTCGCCCAACAGCCATGCTGTGTCCGCCACATCCGACTCACTGGCCGGCAGGACATCTATACGCATATAATAACCATTATGTGCCACTTTCTTAGGCTGCCAGTAATACTTCAGATCATTTTTTGACAGGGACGTGATACGGGAATGATACCGCAGGATAGGCAGTATATAATCCACCATACTTTCCCCTTCGCACATGGAGGCGTTGATGGCATCCCATTTGGTTTTAGACCATTTCAAGCCATCCAATGTCATGCGGTTGTATGTCTCCCGCTGTGGTTCTGCATGTTCCAATGCCTGTACATTATAGATCACCACCTTGGGTTTCTCCTGCCGCAATGTATCCTCTAACATATAATACGACTGCCATGTTAACTGTTGCGCATTGCCCCGGATGTATCTGGTGATGCCATAATTTTTCCAGAGATACATCGTATCGATATTCTCATAGACCTCACAATCTCCCACCATGATTACATCATGATCTGTCGTTTCCTGATAATATTCTGCGGTGAAATTCCCCTCCAGAGGCATATCATCCGTTCCGTCGTATTTGGGTTCCACCAGCCGCTGCAGTCCCACAAATAGGACAACTACGATCAGAACAGATACCACCGCAATCCCTATTTTCTTTGCTCGTCTCATTGTATAACCTCATTCCTGTTCCATCACACTTAGAATTGATTATAGATAAACTGCTGTGCATCAAATCCTACACCATAGCTTCCCAGTAATAGTACGGCAAAAAACAGTAATACGAAAATAGCATATCGTACCGGATACGGCTTTGCCGAAATCTTTTCCCGTACGCTGCCATTTCTGCCATACATGCTGACCAGGAACATCAGCAGGATTCCCACCAGTAAAATCAAATAATCCGCACCGGACAGTCCCAGATCCACCAGCTCCTGTCTGGTCACCGGATGCACCCAGAATCTCGTAAACATATGTACAAACTGGCGTATCGCCAGACGCACACTGGCATAGGTATCAAACATGCGCAGGCAACACAAAAGCAGAAATGTCCGAATCACCTGAAAGGCGCGATATCCCCATGCATTCACTAACTTTGGAAACTTCTTATGAAATTTATCATACAGAGGTTCCAGTTCCCCGGTAATCATGATAATGATGCCATTGGCAATACCCCAGATAATAAAGTGCCAGTCAGCACCATGCCAGATACCTGTAGCAAACCAGGTCAGAAATGTAGCAATATAGATCGCCACACGTCTGGCACCGCCCATACCAAAATGTTTCTTTGTCCAGGATGTGATCGCTTTCATCGGCTTGCTTATACTACATGGGTAGAACACATAGTCACGAAACCAGGTTCCCATACTGATATGCCATCTTCTCCAATATTCAATAATATTCTTGGAGAAAAACGGCCGGATAAAGTTCTCCTCCAGACGGATGCCCAATACCTGTGCAATACCAATCGTAATATCGATACCTCCGGTAAAGTCTGCGTATAACTGTGCCGCATAGAACAGCATTCCCACCAGCACAAACGCACCGGTATAATAATCTGGATCACTCATCAACATACTTACCGCTATGCTGACACGGTCCGCGATCACCAGCTTCTTAAAATATCCCCACAGAATACGTTCCAGACCAAAACGCACCTGTTTCCAGTCCAGCCGGTGCTCTGCATACAAACTGGGTGCCATATCGCCATAACGGCTGATAGGTCCCTGGATCAGCTGTGGAAAGAAGCTGACAAACAGGGTGAATTTTAGGAAATTACGCTGTGGTTCCACCTTATTCCAATATACATCCAGCAGATAACTGACTGCCTGAAAGGTATAAAAAGATATGCCTAATGGTACGATCAGCTCCAGATACGGCAACGCAGCTCCATCCGAGGAAGACCGAATCGTATTAATGTTATCAATGATAAAATTTGTGTATTTGAGGACAGCTAATATTCCCAGATTCAAAAATAGACACAACAACATCCAGAATTTCTTTTTGCGGTTTATCTTTGCCTTAGCTGCCTTTTTTTCTTCCCGGGACGGTTTGGGGATCTCCCCGGATTTGATTTTAGCCGTATACACCGCTAATTCACCGTCCACCCGTTCCATCATTCTGCCTGCACCATAGACTGTCAGGGATGTCACCAGTATAAATATCGGATAAAACTTTCCCGCGGAAAAATAAAAGAGAAAGTTTGCAACCAATAACAAAACCCACTGACACTTCTTAGGAATCAAGTAATATACTACAAACAACAGAAACAGAAACGCTATAAATTCGTATGATACAAACACGTAACTAACCTCCTGACCATGCCCTATTCATCCAACAGACGGGCGATCATCCCAGTGAGGCTGTCCACGGAATTGAAGTTTTCTGCCACAAAATCTTTTGCGGTGATCTCCACATCAAATTCCTCCCCCAGTTCTGTCACCAAAGTAACCAGATCAAAGGAATCCAGTACCTTATCATCCACCATCTTTTCTTCCGCTTCAAAGTCAATGTCCTCATGAAGCTCTCGTAAAATGTCCAAAATGCTCTCTCTGATTTCTTCTACATCCATTTTTTTATCCTCCTTTTACACTCATAATTATATATTCTAAATAGGCTTCTTATTCCGTCTGGAACGTTTTTTCTGGCTCAGATATATCTCCTGCATTTTCAGCCGGTCCATCTTGCCATTGGGGGTCTGTGGCATAGTCTCCACCTGCATGATCGCATTGGGAATCATGTACCGTGGCAGACGCTCCTTGAGTTCCCCGGTCAGACTGCGTTTATCCACATCTCCCACATAAAACAGTACCATCTTTTTATTATCTGGTATAAAGATACAACAACATGCCCTGATCCCATCGATCAAGTTCACATCCGCCTCGATCTCTCCTAACTCGATCCGGTGGCCCATATGCTTGATCTGATAATCCTTGCGGGATACAAAGACCAATTCCCCCTGCTCATCCCATCGTCCCAGATCGCCCGTATGATATATACGGTCCGGGAAATATGGATTGCATGGATTCTGCGTAAATGCCTCTGCTGTTTTTTCCGGATTATGATAATACCCGTGGGTCAGACAGGTTCCCCGGATACATATCTCTCCGGTCTCCCCCTGCGCCACCGGCTGCCCGTCTGCATCCAGCAATAAAATTTCTGTATTGCGGAATGGCTGCCCCACCGGAATGACTTCTTTCTCTTCAAACAAACGGTCCGCATGATAATAACAACTCATACCTGTGGCCTCGGTAGGTCCATAGAGATTATAGAACTCTGCCTGTGGCAGCGTCTCCTTCCACAAATTAAACTGCTTGACGGGAAATACTTCACTGCCAAAGGCAATGGTATGCAAATATTCCGGTTTCACCGTATCAAAAGTACCAAATGCCGAGACCATTGTCAATGCCGAAACCACCCAGCAGATAGTATTGATCCGGTGTTCATTGAGATACTCCACTAATTTCACCGGAAACATAAAGTGTTCCTTGGGTACCAGCCAGGTGGTGGCACCGAACTTCATGGTAGGATAGATCTCTTTCATACAGGCATCCAGATAGAGCGGCGTCTGGTTTCCAAAGATTGTCTCCTGCCCAAATCCCAAGACCTCTGACAAACTCTCCACATAATCAATCACGCCCCGGTGATGTCCCACCACCCCCTTCGGCACACCTGTGGAACCAGAGGTAAACAACACATAGACCGGATCCATATCCAGCGCCTGCTGCCGGATTCTCTGAAGCATATGCGGATCCTCTTCTATCTGTATGCATTCTGCATAAGAAAGCAGCTTGCCGGTAAATCCCAGTTTCTCCGCCTTTTCCTGTGTACTCTCATCACAAATCATATATTTTGCCTGGGTATTCTCCAGAATCAGTTCCATACGCCTTCTTGGCATTTCTTCATCAATGGGTACATAAAAGCAGCCCGCATAGATCACGCCGAAAAAGGCAGCGAGAGTGCAGGGTGATTTCTTCATATATACCACCACCGGCTCCTTTGCGGCACCTGTCCCTGACAGATAAGTCCCGATCTTTCTGGCGCAGTGATAAAACTGCGCAAAGGTCAACCCGATCTCTTCATCCGCAAATGCCACTTTATCCGGCAGCCGTTTCACGGTCTCTTCCAAATATTCTAATACATTCGTCTGCATATACTTCCCCTGTTCTGTACTTTTGTCAAGTTCACCATCTATCCATCCTGCCATCGTGCATCAGAGATTCCTGGAACGAAGAACTTTTAATATCTTTTTCAGTGCAAACCGGGGATTGCGCTGCATCAGGCTATCCCACTGTTCCATATTTTCATCCGAATTTTCGATCTCCCGGACAAACCAGTGTGCGATCTCCACTTGATCGTCTATGGTCAATTTATGATCGTTTTCATACCATTTCATAAACCACAATTCCCGGATCAGCATCACATTCACCACAGCCATCTTGCATTTCGCCAACAACTGCTCGTCATAGACACTGCTGCAACAGTATACATAGAGGAAATATACCAACAACTGCTCTAACGGAACCTCATCTTCCTGCGTATGATACAGTGCCATCTGTTTCCGGCTCTCTTCCCTGGTCATCTCTTCCCGTATATTTAATACACTTTGCAAATATGGCGGCCAGGATGGCTTCAATGCCTCCATGGTAGACAACGCGAAAATCATATCTGTCATGATGGTTTTCGCCGATTCCTCGGATTCCTGCCGGAAGTATTTTTCATCATAGATAATCTCATCCAGCCGCTTCTCAACTTTTGCAAATGCGTTTTTTCCCTGATATGCCTTACTGATCTTGCGCAATTCCTGCTGTTCCTGCCCGGTAAAACCCGGAAAAACCGGAAAAATATTCTGTAACCAGCCACTTTTTTTCCGCAGGGAACGTTGCCGGATCCGGGATTCCACATCATGCCCCGATCCCAACACCATAATCATCCGCTCCGCGATGGAATACTCCCGGTTCTGGGCAATATGCAGCATCACGTCTCTGGTCCGCAGCAACAGCCGGAATAATCTCCAGTCAAAGAAACGGTCATGTTCCTTTTTCTCTTTTTCATTGTAATGTAATATTTTCACCGGTTCCCGTCTGGTCAGCACCTGTTTACAAACGGTGGGACAAGTCAATGCCAGAGAACGTTCCCGCACATTGGGATAGACTTCTTCATGTCTGGGATGGGTATGACAGGTCTCCGATAGATATTCCTCCCCCAGCTCCAATACAATATCACAGAGATTGTCTTCATTTAGAAATTCACAACGGTTATCGCAGCCATGTGGTGTAATTTTGCCTGTCCGAAAATCAATCTTTTCCGACATTCGTTTCCCCAATTCCCCATCCACTTTTTTGTATTTTTCCAAAGTCTCAGGGTCTACGATAATCTGCCAGCGAATACAACAACTGTCTGGACATGCTTTGCCCGGCACGCATTGAAAATGATCGAAATAATCTGGATAATAATATTTCATCTTCCTCGCCTCTCTTCCTACAGTCCTCGCATACCAAGATAACGATTCATACGAAGGGTTTTCCTGCACCCGACCTTACCACAAATATTCCCGCAGATACCACAGACACAGCAAATGTACCGGATAAAACCAATAAAACAGATACTTAAGGTTGATACCGCGCCTGCCATTGTATAACTGGATGGGAATCAGTGCCAATATAGCCGCCGGTTCCCAGAGGCAGCTGCATCCAGCCACCACATTGCGCCTCCATGGTATCCCGCGAAACCAATAAAAAACCACGATCAGCCAAACTCCAAAATAACTGTAATCCGTTCGCAGTCCCCATGCTGCGATCCCACCAAGCACCATCGGTATCCATACCCGCGTTTTATGATTTGCCTGTACAGCCGCATCTATGCAATGCAACGTCAGAAGTCCCAAAAAGAGCGTAAAAAACACATTTTGCGACTCAATATAAAACCATCTGTTATAAAATGCCAGATCAAAGGGTATCTCGGAAAGCAGGGCAAACAAGAACAACCTGCCCAGATACGCTTTCCGGTTGCCCGTATGCACAAACCCCTCTACTAACAGGAAGCAAAACAAGGGAAAGGCAATCCTGCCGATCAGGCGGCACATCTCATATACCCAAATATTGTCGGACAGGATCGAAACGACGCCGGATGCCCCCAGATGATCCACAAACATGGATAGGATCGCAATCAGCTTTATCGTGCTGCCGCTTAGCTTCTTCCCCTTTTGGTTTTGTATATCCTGCATCTGCTTCTTTATCTCCCTATCAGCTTCTCACCTTGATGTGAACCTCTCTTAACTGCTGCTCTGTCACTTCCCCCGGAGCACCGCACATCAGATCCTGTGCATTGCCATTCATCGGGAATGGAATGATCTCACGGATATTCTCTTCATCGCGAAGCAGCATAATCATACGGTCCACACCCGGTGCCATACCGGCATGCGGAGGCGCACCAAACTGGAATGCATTATATAATGCACCGAATTTCTCTTTGAGATCCTCCTCGGTATAACCTGCGATCTCAAACGCCTTGACCATGACTTTCATATCATGGTTACGCACTGCACCCGAAGATAATTCGATTCCATTACATACAATATCATACTGATATGCCAGAATCTCCGATGGATCTTTGCTCTCCAGCGCCTCTAAGCCACCCTGTGGCATTGAGAATGGATTATGGGTAAAGATATACTGCTTTAACTCACGATCATACTCGTACATCGGGAAATCATTGACATAACAGAAACGATATGCCTTCTTCTCAATGAGATCCAGACGCTCACCCAGTTCCGTGCGGATCTGTCCTGCATACAGTGCTGCCAGTTCTTCCCGGTCTGCAATGAAGAAAATGGTATCGCCGCTTTGCAAACCTGCAATGTCCGCAATTTCGGACTTCATGTCGTCTGGAATAAACTTATCGATCGGTCCTTTATAGGTCATATCTTCTTTTACTTCCAGGTAGCCCAGACCACCCATCCCGATGGACTGCGCAAACTTCAACAACTTCTCGTGCTGACCCTTGGATAACTTAGCATGCACATTGATGGCACGCACGGTCTTGCCGTGGAATGGCTTAAAGGTACATCTTTGGAAAAAGTCGGTCACATCCACGATACGCAGAGGATTGCGCAAATCCGGTTTGTCCGTACCAAATTCTAACATCGCCTGCTTGTAACTAATGATCGGATACGGTGCCTGTGTGACCTCATAGCCTTCCGGTGCAAATTTGGCGAAAGTAGCTGTCAGCACTTCCTCTCCCACACGGAAAACATCTTCCTGTGTGGCAAAACTCATCTCAAAATCTAACTGATAAAATTCACCCGGAGAACGGTCTGCTCTGGCATCCTCATCCCGGAAGCAGGGTGCGATCTGAAAATACTTATCAAAACCAGAAACCATCAACAGCTGTTTATACTGCTGTGGTGCCTGTGGTAATGCATAAAATTTGCCCTTATATTTGCGGGAAGGGACGATATAATCACGGGCACCTTCCGGGGAAGATGCACACAGGATCGGTGTCTGAATCTCCAAAAATCCCATCTCTGTCATTTTCTCACGGAGATAGCTGATCACATTGGAACGAAAGATCATATTGTCTCTGACTTTGCCATTGCGCAGATCCAGATAACGGTACTTCAGACGAACATCCTCTCTGGTCTCTTTGGAAGTGGCGATCTCAAAGGGAAGCTGTCTGTATACCTTCCCTAATGTCTCCACCTGATGCGCCTCTAACTCGATGGTTCCTGTAGGAATCTTCGGATTGTATGTCTCTTCATCCCGGTGCTCGATCTTACCTTCCACGGCGATACAATCCTCCCTGCTGATGCCATCTAATAAAGAAGTATCCCGCATCACCACCTGTAGCACACCGTACATATCACGCAAGTCAATAAACGACACACCACCATGGTCACGGATATTCTCTACCCAACCAGCCACTTTCAAATTTTGTCCCACATCACCTTCTGTGATCTGGTTTAATGTTCTGTCACGATACTTGTTTCCTACATTTGTGTTCATTTCTTCCTCTCCTTTTTCCATGCCCAATTCCATAAACGATTATGCGGATCATTTTTACTGTATAGTCAACAAAAAGTTCCCTATATAGAAAAAAAGTTCGTCCTAAACTCTCGTTCAGGACGAACATTATCTCATGTCCGCGGTACCACCCGAATTACTGATCTCTCAGTCGCTCAACGGTTCATACAAACCTATCCTGTTATCGCACAGGCCACGGCGCACCTACTGATGAAAAATCTCACGTTCAGATTGCGGCTGCTAAAGTGTTATTCACGTAGGTTCACTTTGCAGAGTTCTCACTATCCTCCACTCACTGGGAACGATAACCTGCGCTACTTCTCTTCGTCATCGCCATCGACCCGATTATAGTACAGTTTTCCCATTTTTGTCAACCGCTAAATAAAGACTATTCATTCAGATCATTAATCGTCTGGGTCAGCTGGTCTAATTTGGTGGTAATCTCTTTGCTTGCCACCGCCATACCTTCTGCCAGCTTACGCACTTCTGTGGCAACCACTGCAAATCCCTTGCCCATCTCACCGGCTCTCGCCGCCTCAATGGAGGCATTTAATGCCAACATATTTTGTTTCTTACTAAAACCAGTGATCTTGGATGTGCTGGCGTTTGCCTCGTCAATCTCGCTGGCTGCCTTGGTAATACCTGTCCGCAGCTTCTCCAATAAACGGTCATTTTGATATTCCTGATAGCAGGAACGCACATACATATTGATGACATCTCCTAACAGGTTCGCAGAAGATTCGATCTCCTCTTTGGTTCTGACATTCACTTTATGTAATGCCTCAATATACATTTCTTCATCGATCCCCAATTCACGCGCTGTCGCACGGAACTTTTCATCATCCGGATTCTCCGGCAGAACCTGACCACCAATCACACTGCCCAGCACTGTGCCATCCGTCAAGGTGATCGGAATACCAAAATCCACCAGTCCGGCATGGCATGGATATACGCCCTGGCCCTCCTGATCGCATTTCGCACAGCGCTTCAAACCTTCCTCACTGCCTCTGGTCAGTTTGATACAAAAATCTGTAAAGTTGTAACAATCGCTGATGTATTCTCCATCTGCCCCTACTGCCACCGTAGCCAGACCTGTACTTTTTGCCCAATTATCCATGATACTCTCAAACTTATCCATATCACAGAAATCCTGAATCTTTAACATAACAATACCTCCCATTTTTCACGCACTTTCCATGTGTCCTAAACACCGCTTCACGTTGTATAATTAGAACTATTATACACTTTTTTAAAGAAACTGTAAACATTATGTGTAAAATAATTACTGCTGGTATTTCTCACTCTGCGCCTGAATTAACTCCTGATCCTCAAAATAATCAATCTTCATGGCACGCTTTACATCTGATAAAGTTTGTGCCGCCACTTCACGCGCCACTTCGCTTCCCTTGCGTAACGTCTCATAAACTGCCGGAATATCTTTCTCATACTCTGCCCGCTTCGCGCGAATCGGCGATAATTCTTCCTGCAATACCGCATTCAGGAATTTCTTGATCTTGACATCTCCCAGACCTCCACGCTTATAATGGTCTTTCAATTCCTCCAGATTCGCATATTCCGGTAAATATTCTTCAAAGTGCTCCGGTTTGCTGAAAGCATCCAGATAAGTAAACACCGTATTGCCTTCGATATGACCCGGATCAGATACCTTGATATGTAATGGATCCGTGTACATCTCCATAACCTTTGCACGCACTTCCTCCTCGGAATCCGACAGATAGATACAGTTGCCCAGAGATTTGCTCATCTTTTGCTTTCCATCGATCCCTGGCAGCCGCATACATGCTTCGTTCTCCGGCAATAATACCTCCGGTTCTACCAATACTTCATCATAAATGCTGTTGAACTTGCGCACGATCTCACGGGTCTGCTCGATCATCGGAAGCTGGTCTTCCCCCACCGGTACCGTCGTCGCCTTAAAAGCGGTAATATCGGAAGCCTGGCTGATCGGATAGGTGAAAAATCCCACCGGAATGCTGGTTGCAAAATCACGCATCTTGATCTCTGATTTCACCGTAGGATTGCGCTGCAATCTGGATACCGTCACCAGATTCATATAATAATTCGTCAGTTCACACAATTCTGATATCTGGGACTGCACAAAAAGGGTAGACTTCGCCGGGTCTAATCCACAGGATAAATAATCGAGTGCCACTTCTATTATGTTCTGGCGAACTTTTTCCGGATTGTCAAAATTATCCGTCAAAGCCTGCGCATCCGCGATCATGATAAATATTTTATCGTATTCCCCGGAATTTTGTAATTCTACCCTGCGTCTCAAAGAACCTACATAGTGACCAACATGTAGTCTGCCGGTCGGCCTGTCACCTGTTAATATAATTTTCTCCATTGTCTTTCCTCCATATCATTGAAAAAGCCCTTACCCGCTATGGATAAGAGCCTGTATCCGTTTTATCCTGATTCGGTCAACCCACTCTTTTCAGTCAACAGTTATTTAAAATGTTACCAAATCTGCGTACCGGTGTCAAGATGCCTGCCCGTTGACTTTCCCCATTCCTATAAGCCCATTTTTATAAGGATAACTTAGCCACTTAACCAAAATAATCTCACTGTATCTCCACCACTCTGGCGATCCCATCCCGCACCTGAAAACGAATATCCTGTTCTCCATAACGCATCCCATACACCCGGTCCGGGTCCTGCTGGTATCCCGGTCTGGGATCCTGTGCCAGCACACCCCGCAATGCCGCTCTGAGCTGTTCCGGGATTTTGCACTCCAGTTCCGGCGGGATCTCCACCTGCAAGGTATGTCGTTCCACCACATCTGTAAATCCTCCGGTTGCTTCTGGATGGCAGTCTGCATACGGCAGATATGGTTTGATATCATAGATGGGTGTTCCGTTCATCATATCTGCCCCTGCGATCTCCAGCATACATCCCCGCGCCGGGTCTTTTCGTATACCCACCAGCTTCACGCAAGACAAGCCTATGGCATTGGGACGAAAAGGCGAACGGGTAGCAAAGACTCCCATGCGGGCATTGCCGCCCAACCGAGGCGGACGCACCGTGGGCGACCAGGTATCCCGCTTCGCTTCTGAAAATTCCCACAACAGCCATAGATGAGAGAACTCCTCGATCCCACGCAGTGCCTGTTCGTCGCGGTATTCCGGTTCAAATACCACCAGACCCCGCAATTCTTCCACCAAACCACTCTGTCTGGGCACACCAAACTTGGTATCAAATGCATTTTCAATATGTGCGATTGGTATCATGGGCAATCCTCTCCTCTACTCGTTGTATCTCTGCTTCAAAGTCTCTGGCTGACCATAGTTTGCAACCCTGTCCCAGTATGATTAATTGCACTACCCCATCCGAAGTAGCCACAGTCACATCATAGTCATGACCGATCTGGTGCGCCAGTTTCTCGATATACTGGTCTGCAGTCTCTGCCTCCTTAGTATAAACCACATGGATATTATGATAATCTATCATCTGGCCAATCCCGCCACGCACCTTATACGCATCAAACACCAGAATTAATGTCATACCGCAATATGCCTGATAATTGCAAAGAATATCCATCAATCGGTCTCTGGCAGCATCTATGTTATCCTCCGCCAAGGCCTTTAATGCATCCCAGGCAAAAACAATATTATAGCCATCCACCAGCAAATACTTCTCCCGTTTCTTACCGGACGTACTCTTCGCCGGGCCATTCTGCGCTGTCACCGTACGACGACGCTGCCGCTTCCAACCCTTTTTCTCACTGCGGTTCGCCCCACTTGCCCGTCCCAGAATGGATCGAATCTCCTCTTCCCCCAGGGCATAATCCTCCACATACCCCTGTCTGCGCCGCTCTGCGGCAGACATCAGCGCATAGGCTTCCTGCTCCTGCCGCCTACGGCGTTCTTCCTCATTTAAGGAATATTCATGTTCCACATGGGCATGCTCCGGCACTTCATTCCAAGGCACAATGTATCCTGACCCATGGGAACAGAAGACCGAATCAGCCGTCTGCCACAGATCTGCATCCGGGTCATATCCCCGCGCCAGTATCACATCCTCCGCATCATGGCAGGGCAGATAACCATACATCTGACAGGACAGATGTCCTTTCCCGCTGGTATAAGCAGCCAGGTCCCGCTGGTATTCCCGCATGGTGACCACCGGTGCGATCCCTGTCAAAACCGCTGTCCCGCCCTGGGTATCGGGCGAATCCAGTTTACCACTCATCCGCTCCACATCAGTCATGGCACGTCCCAACTGCTCCGTTGGCACCGTCAGCCGAAAGGAATAATATGGTTCCAACAAAACATTCACTGCACCGCGCAAGCCCTGCCGCACTGCGCGATATGTCGCCTGCCTAAAGTCACCACCCTCCGTATGCTTAGGGTGCGCCCGTCCCGCGATCACAGAGATCTTCATATCTGTAATCGCAGACCCTGTCAGAACCCCACGATGAACACGTTCCTCCAAGTGGGTCATGATCAGTCTCTGCCAATTTTTCGCCAAAATATCCTCACTGCATTTCGCCTCAAACTGTAGACCACTGCCCGCTTCGCCCGGTTCTAACAGCAAGTGTACTTCTGCATAGTGTCGCAACGGTTCAAAATGACCGATCCCCACCACAGGTTCTGCGATGGTTTCCTTATATACAATGCTTCCTGTGCCAAACTCCACTTCCATCCGGTAACGATCCCACAATTGCTGTTTAATGATATCAATCTGCACTTCCCCCATAATCTGGGCATGGATCTCACCCACCGCCTCATCCCAGACAATGTGTAACTCCGGTTCTTCTTCCTCTAACTGGCGCAAAAGCGGCATCGCACGTCCGGCATCCCATTCCTTCGATAACAAAATCTGATATGTCAACACCGGTTCTAATATCGGCAATTCCGACTCTTGCTCCTCACCCAGACCTTCCCCCGGATAGGTGGCACCCAGACCCGTGACTGCACATACAGTTCCTGCTGCCGCTTCCGACACTGCCTCGTAACGTTCTCCCGAATAAATACGGATCTGATTCACCTTTTCTGACCAGGTCTGCGCCTTCTCTTCCTCTGAGCCATCCTGCTGCCTACACCTCCCGGTAAGCATCTGTCTGACCTGTAGTGCACCTCCGGTTATCTTCATATGCGTCAGACGGTTCCCCTGTTCATCTCTGGTAATCTTATACACTCTGGCACCGAAATTTTCTCCATACACAGGTTCTGACGTATAATATGCAAACCCCTGCAAAAACTCACGGACACCTTCCATGCGCAAAGCCGAACCAAAATAGCAGGGAAATAATTTGCGTTCCCAGATCAGGCGGCGAATCTCCTCCTCTGCCACCCTCCCTGTCTCCAGAAAGTCTTCCAGCAAATCTTCCTCGCACATGGCAGCCGCTTCCATTCTCTGCTGTTCGTCTGTCCCAAAATCCGTACAGCCATCAGACAATTTCCGGCGCAGCTCTTCCATTAATTTCTCCCGGCCACTACCTGGCTGATCCATCTTGTTAACAAACAGAAACACCGGAATGTCATACCGTTCAAATAACTGCCATAATGTCTCTGTGTGGCTCTGCACTCCATCGGCACCGCTCACCACCAGTACAGCATAGTCCAATACCTGTAATGTCCGTTCCATCTCTGCTGAAAAATCCACATGCCCCGGTGTGTCTAACAGAGTCACATGGGTATCCTCCCAGTCAAAGACCGCCTGTTTGGAATACACCGTAATGCCCCGGTCGCGTTCTATGGTATCGTTGTCCAAAAAAGTGTTCTGGTTATCCACACGTCCCATCTGACGTATCGTCCCGGCAGTATATAAAATTCCTTCTGACAATGTAGTCTTCCCGGCATCTACATGCGCCAACAGAGCAGCACAAATATGTTTTTGGGGGTTCTTATTTGGTTTATTTTCTGATGATTTATCCATCGAAAATGCCCCTTTCTGTCGTCTAGTCGCTTATGCCTTGTCATAAGCATTCGTCTTTGCTATTTCCATGCCTGCGCATCCAGACATTTATGCCAGTTCCCGGTCCACCGCCTGCAATGCGGCCTCTACTACTTTATCCATATCGTAATAGCGATACTCGCCTAGTCTGCCGCCAAAGATCACATCCCGCTCTGCCGCTGCCAGTTCCCGATACTGTTGCACCAACGCCTCATTTTTGGCATCGTTGACCGGATAATATGGCTCGTCTCCCTGTTTCCACTCACTTGGATATTCTCTGGATATCACCGTCTTTGGCTGCGACCCAAATTCAAAATGTTTATGCTCGATGATGCGGGTATATGGCACTTCCCGTTCGGTATAATTCACCACTGCATTTCCCTGATAATTCTCTGTCTCCAGGATCTCATGTTCAAACCGCACGGAACGATATTCCAACACACCCAGTTTGTAATCAAAATACCGATCTAACATACCCGTATACACTGTCTTATCCGCTATATCCGGATGAGACTTGCGGTAATCAAAATAATCCGTATCTAATAACACTTCTGATCCCTCTAATAATTTCTCTACTATGGCGGTATATCCTCCCATAGGAATCCCTTGGAACCGATCATTAAAATAATTATTATCATAGACAAAACGGAGCGGCAAACGTTTGATAATAAATGCCGGAAGATCTTTACAATCTCTGCCCCACTGTTTCTCGGTATATCCCTTGACCAACTTTTCGTACACATCCCGTCCCACCAGGGATAATGCCTGTTCCTCCAGATTCTGGGGATCTGTAATATTTAATTCCGCGATCTGCTCCGCGATCTTATCTTTGGCTTCCTGCGGTGTCCGGATCCCCCACATCTTACTGAATGTGTTCATATTAAATGGCAGATTGTATAACTCATTCTGATAAACTGCCACCGGAGAATTGATATAATTATTAAACTCCGCAAACTGATTCACATATTCCCAAATCTTTTTATTCGATGTGTGAAAAATATGCGCACCATATTTGTGTACATGTATTCCCTCCACCGTTTCACAATAAATATTCCCGGCAATATGATCCCTCTTATCGATCACCAGGCACTTCTTACCACGCTTTGTCATCTCATGGGCAAACACTGCTCCAAACAGTCCCGCTCCCACAATCAAATAATCATACTTCATACTTTCCTCCATTCTTACATCTACTGTATAAAAATGTCCGTAATCACAGATACAATATCCATCATTACGGACAACGACATCTCAATATTTTATTTTATCTTATGCAGTATATTTCTGCAAGTCTGCTATTTTGTCTGTCTGTTCCCATGGCAGATTCAGATCATCACGGCCAAAGTGACCATAAGCAGCCGTCTGTTTGTAGATTGGCTGACGCAAGTGCAACATCTTGATGATACCCGCCGGACGCAGATCAAAGTTTTCACGAATGATCTCCACCAGACGACTGTCAGATAATTTACCGGTACCAAAGGTATCCACCATGATAGAAGTCGGATGTGCCACACCAATGGCATACGATAGCTGGATCTCGATGCGCTCTGCCAGACCTGCCGCTACGATATTCTTTGCCACATAGCGGGCTGCATATGCAGCGGAACGATCCACCTTGGTACAATCTTTCCCGGAGAAAGCTCCGCCACCGTGACGGGCAAATCCGCCGTATGTATCCACAATGATCTTGCGTCCGGTCAAACCGCTGTCGCCATTTGGTCCACCGATGACGAAACGTCCGGTCGGATTGATGAAATACATGGTCTGATCGTCCACCAACTCCTGCGGAACCACCGGATCAATCACATATTTACGAATATCTTCATGAATCTGTGCCTGTGTAACCTCTGCCGCATGCTGGGTTGAGATGACTACTGCATTGATATGTACCGGCTTACCATCCTCATCATACTCCACTGTCACCTGACTCTTGCCATCCGCACGCAGATACTCCAAAGTCCCGTTTTTGCGAATCTCTGTCAATTTTCTGGTGAGTTTATGCGCTAAAGAAATGGCATATGGCATCATATCTTCTGTCTCCCCGGAAGCATAACCAAACATCATTCCCTGATCTCCGGCTCCAATGGCATCCAGTTCCTCCTCAGACATATCCATTTCCCCGTTTTTTGCCTCCAGTGCCTGATCGACACCCATAGCGATATCCGCAGACTGCTCATCCAAAAGAATCTTGACCTGACAGGTATCGCAGTTAAATCCCTTCGCATCATCGTCATAGCCAATCTCGCGGATGGTATCACGGACGATCTGTTCGTAATCTACCTTTGCCTTGGTACTGATCTCACCCATGACCATCACATAATCTGTCGTAATCACTGTCTCACAAGCCACACGACTCATAGGATCCTGTTCCATCAACGCATCCAGGATCGCATCGGAAATGTTGTCGCAGATTTTATCTGGATGTCCCTCTGTCACTGACTCGGATGTAAATAACCTTTTTTCCATAGTTTCCTCCATTCCGCTACCTCTTTGTAGCTGTATAATACCAAAAGAAAAAGCCCACCTAACCATAAGATGGACTTGACTTCATTTCTCAGATTTCAACTCCTCTTATTGATCGATTTCTCGCTGAGATTGGCACCTTCCGTCACCGGGGTTGCCGTGGTTTCATAGAGCCTTCACTCTCCACCACTCTGAATAAGAGCAATGTGAACTTTTCACTGTCATCTATCATATATGCAATTGTCACATACGTCAAGAGGAAGTTTCCTAAGTTTCTGGATTTTCCGGATTTTTAATTTGATTTTCTGCATTTTACATTAACTGGTGTGAAAAGTCCACATCACAGTTTGTGATGTGGAAATATTGCATAAAATTGCACTCGGAAAACTCGTTTTCCGGATGCAATTTATATGCATATTGCGCATGCTGCCTATAGCAGCATGGCACTTTCACACAAATAGTCAGTTTCCAGATGCGTTTTATTTCCCCTTGGCTGGCTCCACATTTACGCTTTTCCCCTTGATCTTGACGTTTTTCATCGCCTGCAATACCTGCGCCGCATTTTCTCTGGGAACCTCTACAAAGGTGAAACTATCATACATATCGATGGCTCCCACAAGATTTCCGCCGATCCCGGATTCTCCCGCCACAGCGCCCAGGATGTCTCCGATCCTGACACGCTGTTTTTTCCCAATATTTATGAAAAGACGCACCATGCCCGGCTCTGCCCCTGTGTCGCCAAATTCCATCTCTGTCTGCATAGCCTGGGTATTCTCCTCCCCCATTTGCATCTGCAGCAGTGCTGCCGCCAGTTCTAAAGAGGAATATTCCGTAGCATCCAAATACTCTTCGATCAGATCCATGGTATAATTCAGCCGGTCGCTCTCCATCACGCCCTCTGCCTGCTCTAACAGCTTGCCTGCCTTGATCTCTGTCACATCATCCAGAGATGGGATCGGCTGGCGTTTGATCCTGGTCTTGCAATACCGCTGGATATCCTTTAACTTATAGATCTCGCGCCCCACTACCAGCGTAAAAGCCCGTCCGGTTCTGCCAGCGCGTCCGGTCCGTCCGATCCTATGTACGTAATATTCGTCATCCTGTGGTACGTCATAATTGAAAACTGCCTCCACATCATCCACATCGATGCCCCGTGCCGCCACATCCGTTGCCACCAGTATATCCGTCCGGCCGTTTCGGAATCCGTTCATCACCCGGTCACGCTGGGTCTGCTTCATGTCCCCGTGCAACCCTTCCGCAAAATACCCACGCCCTTTTAGATCTGCTACCAATTCGTCCACTTTTCGCTTGGTATTGCAAAACACCAGAGACAATTCCGGGTCATACATGTCCAACAATCGGGATAGCACTTCGTTCTTTCTGCGGGGATTGACTTCATAATAATATTGTTCGATTTTTGGGACAGTCAGTTCTTTCTTGACCACCTTCACAATCTCTGGATGTTGTAAATAACGTTTGGCAATCTCCAGGATCGGCTTTGGCATCGTGGCAGAGAACAATAACGTCTGCCTCTCCTGTGGCAAGCGGTTTAATATGGTCTCAATATCCTCCCGGAAACCCATATTTAACATTTCATCCGCCTCATCCAGAACGATGGTACCCACCTGTTCCAGCTTCAAAGTATGACGGCGCATATGATCCATTACCCGTCCAGGCGTGCCAATAATAATCTGTACACCACCTTTGAGGGAACGAATCTGTTTCGAGATCTCCTGTCCGCCATAGATGGGCAATATCTTGATCCCATGCATGAACTTTGCCAGCCTTCGTATCTCGCCTGCCGTCTGGATCGCTAATTCCCTCGTGGGACATAATACGATCGCCTGCAATTTTTTGTTATGCGGATCCACACGCTGTAATACGGGGATACCAAAGGCAGCGGTCTTGCCGGTACCAGTCTGCGCCTGTCCGATCATATCTCTTCCCTCTACCGCAATCGGGATAGACTGCGCCTGTATCGGACTCGCCTGTTCAAACCCCATCTCAGTCACCGCCCGCATAATCCGCGGATCTAAACACATTTCTTCAAAATTCATAATTCCTCCATCTCCTCGTGTATTTCCCAATGAATCAAAAAATTTAAGGCAGCACGTAACCCAATAACACCAGCCACTACTACGATCTCACTTAAGTCCCGCACAATAACGGTACGAAGGATCTCACTGCCCATCTTAAACTCCAAGCCCACAGCCAATCCCTTTGCCAACGTCAATTTCATATTGGGCACCCGCTTTGCGTATTGATAAAACCCTCGAATGGCAGAGGCCAAAATCACAATAACTCCCATTAATTCCAGAATCAAAATAGAGATGCCAACCACCTGAGTCATAATTTCCTCAAATATATGCAAACACCCATCGCCTCCTATCCCATTTGGTATCCAAATCCTTCTAAGCGTCTTTGTGGTATATTCTGCCACAGGTGTTGTGTTTATATTCCATTCTCTGGAAAAATCAAAGAACCAAGCCTTTGGTATGAAGCAAACTTTCCTTTCCGGCTGACTGGCTTTTTCGCATAATAATAACGGGATTTCATGAAAAGAAATCCCGTTATCTGGGTTTCCCATAATCAAATGGGCTCATATAAATCAACGACATTCCAAAGCTCCGTTGGTCACATCTAAGACAATATCCTCTCCCAAATGCACTTCGCCACTTAATATCTTTCTGGCCAGCAAAGTTTCCACATTTTTCTGCAAATAACGCTTGAGAGGTCTCGCACCAAATGCCGGATCATAGGCTTGTTCCGCAATAAAATCTCTTGCAGCATCGCTCAGGGAAACATGTAATTCCTTATCTGTCAGCCGTCTATTTAAATCATCCATCAGAATGTCAATGATACCACCAATATTTTGTCTGGTCAATGGCTTAAACATAATTATTTCGTCCAGACGGTTTAGAAATTCCGGTCGGAAACCTGCCCGCAAGTCATCCATGGCCGCTTTTTTGGCTTCCTCTGTGATCTCCCCCTGGTCATCGATCCCCTCCAGCAAATACTGGGAACCGATATTGGAAGTCATAATGAGGATCGTATTTTTGAAATCTACCGTACGTCCTTGAGAATCCGTAATACGCCCGTCATCTAACACCTGCAAAAGAACGTTGAATACATCTGGATGTGCCTTTTCAATCTCATCAAACAATACTACCGTATATGGCTTACGGCGTACCGCTTCAGTGAGCTGTCCACCTTCCTCATACCCCACATATCCCGGAGGTGCACCGATCAGACGGGAAACGGAGTATTTCTCCATATATTCACTCATATCGATTCGCACCATATTGGATTCATCGTCAAACAGACTGACAGCTAACGTCTTTGCCAGCTCTGTCTTACCGACACCAGTCGGTCCCAGAAACAGGAAAGAACCAATCGGTTTGGTAGGATCTTTGATCCCCGCCTTAGATCGCAGGATCGCCTCTGCCACCATCTGTACCCCTTCCTCCTGTCCGATAACCCGGCGGTGCAATTCGTCCTCCAGATGCAGTGTTTTTTCCCGCTCCCCTTCGGTTAATTTGGAAACCGGGATCCCTGTCCATCGGGATATGATTTTGGCAATTTCCTCCTCGGTGACACTTTCCTGCACCAGGGAGCGATCCTCGGATTTGACCCTCTCCTCTTCTAAGGCTAACTGCTTTTCCAAATCCGGCAGCTGCCCATACTGAATCTCTGCCGCACGGTTGAGATCATAATTTCTCTGGGCACTTTCCATCTCCGTGCGCAATGCATCGATCTCTTCTTTTAGGCGATTGACCTTATCCACCGATGCCTTTTCGCTATCCCACTGAGCCTTTTGCTCGTTAAAACTGTCACGCAATTCTGCCAGCTCCTGCTGTAATTCTGCCAGACGCTCTTCGGATAAATGATCCGTCTCTTTCTTCAGGGCGGCTTCTTCAATCTCCATCTGCATAATACGACGGCGCACTTCATCCAGTTCTGCCGGCATACTGTCCAGCTCTGTCTTGATCATAGCACAGGCTTCATCGATCAGATCAATCGCCTTATCCGGCAGAAAACGATCGGAGATGTAACGGTTAGACAGGGTTGCCGCTGCCACCAGAGAACCATCCGTGATCTTGACACCATGATATACCTCGTAGCGGTCTTTCAATCCACGCAGGATCGATATCGTATCCTCCACCGTCGGTTCCTCCACCATCACCGGCTGGAATCGCCGCTCCAAAGCGGCATCTTTCTCGATATACATACGGTATTCATCCAATGTGGTGGCACCGATGCAGTGTAACTCTCCCCGGGCCAGCATTGGTTTTAACATATTTCCGGCATCCATGGCACCATCTGTCTTGCCCGCTCCCACAATGGTATGAAGCTCATCAATGAACAGGATGATCTGTCCGTCACTCTTTTTGACTTCCTCCAACACCGCCTTGAGGCGTTCCTCAAATTCACCACGGTATTTCGCGCCTGCCACCAGCGCACCCATATCCAGCGCAAAGATTCGCTTATCCTTCAGCCCTTCCGGCACATCGCCCCGGACGATACGCTGCGCCAGACCTTCCACCGCCGCGGTCTTACCGACGCCAGGCTCTCCGATCAGAACCGGATTATTCTTGGTCTTACGAGATAAGATCCGAATCACATTCCGAATCTCCGCATCACGACCGATCACCGGATCCATCTTGCCATCTTTTGCCCGCTCTACCAAATCCGAACCATATTTCTCCAGCGTATCGTAAGTCGCTTCTGGATTATCACTGGTCACCCGCTGGTTTCCCCGCACCTCAGACAGCACCTGCAGAAAACGTTCCCGGTCAATCTGGCATGTCTTAAACAAATCCTTGATTTCACGACTTGGATGCGCTAACAGACTAAGGAACAGATGCTCCACAGAAACATATTCATCCCCCATCTGTTTTGCTTCATCTTCTGCATACACTAAGGTCTCGTTAAGAAATTTGTCAATCCGCAAATCCCCTCCGCTGACCTTTGGACGTTTCTGTAATAAGCTTTCTACCTGGGTTTCAAACACCTCTGCTTCTATACCCATCTTTCCGATCAGTTTGCGAATCAGGCTATCCTCCACTGTCATCATCGCCATAAGCAAATGATCTCCGCCGATCTCCTGATGACCATGGTCCAATGCCACCTTTTCGCAGTTTTGTACTACTTCCTGTGATTTCTGTGTAAATTTACTAATGTTCATATGCCACCTCCTGACCGTGATCTCTTCACTATCTCATAACGTACTAATACAGCGAGATCCCTTTTGATCCCACTGTATTAGTATCACAACTTATCAAAATTTCATCCGAAATCGCACTTTTCTGATACATTTATCCTTCGATCGCAATACATTTGCTCGCCTGTATCATCTCCGGGTCGTTCTTTGGAATCGTCAGTTTCAAAATGCCATTTTCAAATTTTGCTTTAATATTTTCTTTCTGCACGCCTTCTCCCAAATAGAAGCTGCGGCTCACAGAACCCACATAGCGCTCTCTGCGGATATACTTTCCTTCGGAATCCTTCTCATCCTGATTCTCTGATTTGGAAGCCTGTATCGTCAGATAACCATTCTCCAACTTCGCTTGCACTTCCTCCTTCTGATAACCCGGCAGATCAATATCCATCTCATACCCTTCCGGCGTCTCCTTCACATCAGTCTTCATCGCATCCTGAGATGACTTGCGATATAACGCCTTGTCAAAATGCGGAAAAGAAAAGTCCATCCAATCATCAAATAAGTTTTCTCCAAAAATACTCGGTACTAACATAAGTCATTCCTCCTTCAAAAACATTTGAATCAACATGCTTCTAGTAATCTTTGGAACTAGGGATGGGGATTGTCTTTTTACTTCCTCTCCTCGGTTCGTAATTATGTTATATCACAATTATTAGCACTCGTCAACATCGAGTGCTAATAATTGTGTGAAAATTTTGTGAACTCTGCTTTTTATGTCCAATGAGGTGTTTTCAATAAAGTAAAAAAACCGTTGCACTGCACTTCGCAACGGTTTAGTCTCGATGATCCATTTCTTCGCACTCTAAAAACCAGCTTGGTTTTCTGCCGGATATCTTAGCCAATATAAAGATCAAATCCAATGATGGCTTTTTAATGATATTGGGTGCCTCTAAAGCGGCAAGATGTTCTCTGGATATACCCATTTGTTCTGCTAATTGCTCTTGTGTAAGCTTTAAATGCTTCCTGCAATATGATATCTTATAACCAATCTCAATATACCGTTCATTGAACTCCCTTTCAAAATCTTTTCTCATAATCACACCTCATTAATAGTATTCTAACATCTTTTAAAATTATTAAAATTTTCTATGAAAATACTGTTGTAACTTAATATACTACAATGGTGTCTTATCAAAATATTTTTACTAGAAAGAATCTTTTCAAAATACTTGCATATTTATCGCGAAAACTATATTCTATATATTATACGAAAGGATGGCGACCATTATGTACACAATTGGCATATGCGATGATAACGAATTATTTTGTTGGAAATTAGAAAACTTTATATTGGACTACTGTGATAAGATTCACTGGGAAGTAGAGACAATAATCTTTTCTTCTGGGGAAGAGTTATTAAAACACTGGAACCAGGAGGAACCTTTGGACATGCTTTTCCTGGATATTGAGTTGAAGACCATGAGTGGTATCTCCATTGGACAGGAACTCCGCAAAAACCCAGAGAATGAAAGCACTCAGATCGTGTTTGTATCCATCAAGAAGGATTATGCTTTACAGCTATTCAAAATCCGGCCTTTGGATTTTCTTGTAAAGCCTATTTCTTATGAAGAGGCTGCTAAAATTCTGGATACATATTGCAAGCTCTTTATTCATATGAAACCAATGTTTGAATATCGTTCCAGTAAAAAGATGTATCGGCTTGACCAGAGAAATATTATCTTTCTACAGAGTTCGGGTAAAATTATTACCATACACACGACCAATGGCAACCGGCAATTTTATGGCAAACTGTCAGAAACCATGAATCAATTAAATAAAAATTGTTTTTACTGTGTGCACAAGTCGTATATCATCAATATTAACTATATTTTAGAATATCAGGCAAATGAACTATTGATGTCCGACTTTACCAAAATCCCAATTAGTCAGTCCAGAAGGATTGCATTCCGGCAGTCGATTCTCAAGCACCATATTGAATCCAGAACTATTTGAAAGGGAGCATGATTATGGAAGTGGCAACTGAAGTTTTATATTTCTTTATAAATTTTTTTAGTTTATATTTGGACTTTAGAACTATAAGGCTGTTTACAGAAACTAACAAACGGCGCACCAAACTATTTCACATCCTGTTTGCTGTATTTTGTTTTGTAAATTGGTTTTCCTTTCAGTTAATTCCGATTCCTTATGTGGCTACTGTCATAACTTTTCTGTGTTTACTGCTGATTACAGTCCTGTGTTTTTATGGTACGATTTTTACCAAAGTGGTATCTGTTCTATCAGCACTGTCACTGGGGGCGATCTCCGAAGAGATCATTTGGCATTTCTTAAATCAGAATAATACTGTGACATATCAAAACGCATCATTGGGTAATATTTTGTCCTGTATTCTAACGATGATGATTATAGTTTTGATTGAGTCATTTCTCAAAATCAACAAAAACATCCTCATACCTAAGGGGTACTATTTGAGTTTTTTGGCTCTGTTTGTCTCCAGTATTATTTTAGGCGAAGTGATCGTGCTGATGAACCCATCAAAGCAATTTCTGGCAACGTTGGGACTGGGTACTATCTGTTTTATGAACATAGCTATCCTGTTCTTATACGGGAAAATTATTGATGCCTATCAGAAGATACTGGAAAAGGAAGCGTTGAAACAGAACCTTACCATGCATCAAAACCAAATGGAATTGATGACGCAATCCATTGATCATGTCCGGTCGCTTCAACATGACCTGAAACATCATTTAATTCTGTTGGATAATTATATTCGGGAGAATAATGCACGTGAGGCGTTAGATTATATTCAGGAAATTTCCACACATCTATCCGCCGAATCGGAATATGCCTGCACTGGCAATTATGAAATCGACTGTGTATTAAACTATTACCTGCAAATCGCAGAACAAATCCAATGCGATATCGCATTGAAAGTCAGCGTACCAAAATCCAATTTCATGTCTGCATTTGACTTAAACACCCTGCTGAGCAATCTTTTGAAAAATGCGATCGAAGCACTGGAACACTCCAGCCAAAAAAACTTAAACGTATATATCAGATATGATAAAGCGATCCTATTTATCAGTATCTATAACAGCTATGAAGGGGAACTGAAAACGAAGGGCAAATTCTTTCAAACGACAAAACATGATTTTGAACATCATGGGTATGGTCTCCAAAACGTAAATAAAATTGTTGAAAAATATAATGGCGAATCCACCTTTACTACAGAAGATAATTGCTTTCGAGCAGAAATCCTGCTCTATACAAAGGACATACGCGATGCGCAGTCGTGACATATTTTTGACATAATCTTGACACGTAAAATACTAATTTTACCTTTTTGACTACTAATT